>CANGUJ010000001.1 GCA_947456845.1 Burkholderiales bacterium
CGGGCCAGAAACTCCTTGGTGGCCATGGAGGACATGATCTTGATCGGATTCGACATGCGGCGCCTGCCTTGAAAGCTAGCCAAACAATTGCGGCAGCCAGGTGGCCACCTTGGGGAAGAAAAACACCAGAGCCAGCAGAATCAGGCTCATCGCCACGTAGGGCACCACCGCCTGGAAGATGTGCAGCATGGTCACCTCGCGCGGCGCCACGCCCTTCATGGTCATGAGCAACAACCCATGTGGCGGCAGCAGGAGACCAAGCTGCATGCAGATGAGGAACAGCACGCCGAACCAGATCAGGTCGACGTTCAGCGCCGTGACGACCGGCATGAAGATCGGCAGGGTGATCATCATCATGCTGACCTGGTCGACGAAGATGCCGAGGAAGATCAGCATCAGCATCATGCCGGCCACCACTGCCCAGGGCGGCAGGCCGGCACCTGTGATGGCTTCAGCCAGGCCGTTGGAGGCGCCGGAGAAGGAGAGGATCTGCGCGAAGGTGGTGGCGCCGACGATGATGAAGAGGATCATCGCGGAGATGGCCACCGTGCCCTTGAGCGAATCGAGCAGGATGCGCCAGGTGAGCGCGCGGTAGGCCATGGCGAGCAGTACCGTGGCGAAAGCGCCCAGCGCGGCCGATTCGGTCGGCGTGCCCCAGCCGGCGGCCATGGCGCCTACCACCACGCCGAAGATCGACACCAGCGGAACCACGTAGACAAGAAAGGGCTTGAAGCGTTCGAGGCCGGCGTGCCGCTCGACGTGGCTATTGGGGGCCAGGCCGGGCGTGAGTTTCACCCTCACGATGATGTAACCGACAAACGCGAGCGAGAGAATCAGGCCGGGCATCACGCCGCCCAGCAGCAGCTTGGAAATCGAGATACCGGACAGCGAGCCCAGCAGCACCGTCAGCGCCGAAGGCGGAATCAGCATGTCGACCGCGCCGATGGCCATGACCGGACCGGTGGCAATGGTGGGGTGGTAGCCGCGCGCCAGCATCACCGGCACCATCAGGCTGCCCAGCATGGCGGTGGTGGCGATGGTCGAGCCGGAAATGGCGGAGAACACCGTGCCGGCCACCACGGCCACCACGGCCAGGCGCCCGGGTACCTGGCGGATCAGGCGTTCGATGCCGTCGATCACCTTGACCGCCAGGCCGGTGTGGAACAGCACCTCGCCCATCAGCACGAACAGCGGAATGGGCGTGAGCGCGAAGCTCATCACCGAATTGACGCTGTTGCGCGTCAGTTGCATCAGGCCCGGCTCGCCGCCCAGCCAGATCCAGGCGCCGACCAGGTTGATCACCAAAAATGAAAACGCGACCGGCAGGCCGATGAAGAGCAATACGGTGGATCCGCCCAGCATCAGCCAGGCCGCGGCGGCCCAGCTCATGCCGCGCTCACGGCGTCGTCACGCGGACCGGCGATGCTGTTGGCCAGGCGCCACATGCGGAAGATGAATTCCACTGCGAGCAGCGCAAAACACACCGGCAGTGGCACCAGGAACCACCACTCCGGCATCACCAGTGTCTTGATCGACTGCGCACCCGCCTGGTGGCTGTTGAGCGCGGCCGCGGCGCCATACCAGAGCATCCACAGGCAGCAGGCAAAGCCGATGATGTCCGAGAGCCATTCGCTGGCATACGCTGCCTTCTTGGGCAGTGCCCGCAACAGGATGTCGACGCGGATATGCCGCCCTTCGCGCAGCAGCCAGGGCGCCGCCAGCATGGTGATGGCGTAGAGCATCAGCTCCGAGATCTCGTTGCTCCACGCCAGGCCCCGGCTCAGGCCGGGGATCACCACGTTGCGCGTGAAAACGTCGGCGCAAATGATCAGCATCATGGCCAGCAAAACCAGGCTGGCCATTACCGCCAGGCTTTCGGAGATTTTGCCGACGGCGGCGTCTAATCGTTGCACGCGGTCAATTGGACGTGAGGGTCTTGAGCTTCTTAGCGAAATCGGGGCTGGCCTTGAAGGCGCTGGCCCAACCGGCGTCGTAGGCGGCGTCGATGTACTTCTTGGTGCCGGCCGCGTCGAACTTGATCACCTGGATACCGGCCTTTTCCTGGCGTGCGGTTTCTTCGGCGGTGTAGTTCTTCCATATCGTGGGGTTTTGCGCTTCCAGGGCCAAGATCTGCTTCTCGAGGTAGGCGCGCTGGGCGGGCTTCAAGGCCTTGAACTTGTCCAGGTTCATGATGATCGACACTTCGGCGTCATAGAAGCCGGGGTCGATGCGGTACTTGGTCTTCTCCTGCCAGTTGAGGTCGAAGATGCCGCCGATCGGCCAGCCGTAGCCGTCGACGACACCCCGCTCGAGGGCGGTGTACACCTCGCCCGGCGGGGTGGTGACCACATTGGCTCCGATGGCCTGGAAGAAGTCGCGGTAAACCGGGGTGATGCGGATCTTCAGGCCCGTAAGGTCGGGCTTGTCGACCTTCTTGGTCAGGTACACATGGAAGGGCTGGTTCTCGACCATGCGGCCCAGGTAGGCCATGTTGGCCTTCTTGTTCCACACCTCGTTGATGGCGGCGAATGCCCCGTTCTTGCGCTGCTCGGCGATCGGGATCTGGGTGAGCTTGAGGAAGTCCGCCTCGGGCATCACGTTCGTGTAGAACGCGCCGGTGGAAAGCCCCATGTCGACCACGCCGGTCTTGACCGCGTTGCCCACCTCGAAGGTGGGGATGGCCTTCGGGCCGCCGATGAAGTTGATCTGCACGTTGCCACGGCCTTCGGCATTGACCTTGGCGATCCATTTCTGCAGCAACTGCACGTAGTAGCCGTTCTCTGCGAACGCGCTCACCATGCGCAGGGTGATTTCCTGTGCGGACACCGAAAGGCTGGCGGCGGCCAGCGCGGCGCCGGCGGCGAGTTTCCAGGGCTTGATCATGGGTTTTCCTCTGCGGTTGTGATGGCGCGACGGCCCTTATTGCATCTTGCACTGGCTGGCGAACGAATCCTGGTGCGCCGTCAGGATCTTGCCCATGGTGCGGTTGGTGATGCGGCCCTTTTCATCCTTGCGCACCACGCGCAGGTAGTAGTCCTGGATCGGGTACTGGTTGTTGTTGAACTTGAAGGCGCCGCGCACCGATTTGAAGTCCGCGGCCTTGAGCGCTTTGCGGAAGGCTTCCTTGTCTTCGACATTGCCCTTGACCTTGCGCACCGCCGAATCGATCAGCATCGCCGTGTCATAGCCCTGCGATGCGTACATGGTGGGCAGGCGGCCGTACTCCTTCTCGAAGTCGGCGACGAATTTCCGGTTCTGCGGGTTGTCGAAATCATGGCCCCAGTGCGAGGTGTTGATGGTGCCCAGAAGCGCCTCGCCCACCGGCTTGATGGTGTCTTCGTCGGCCGAGTAGCCCGGCACGAGCAACTGGATGTTCTTGCCAAGGCCGGCGGCGGTGAACTGCTTGATGAAGTTGATGCCCATGCCGCCCGGCAGGAAGATGAATACCGCCTCGGGCTTCTTGGCCTGCATGGTGGCGAGGTCGACCGAGAAATCGAGCTGGTTCATCGGCGTGTAGACCTCGTCGACGATGTTGCCCTTGTACAGGCGCTTGAAGCCGGAGAGGTTCTCGCGGCCGCCGGGATAGTTGGCGCCGATCAGGTAGACGTTCTTGATGCCGCGCTCGGAGACGAACTTGCCCATTGCGCTGGGGATGTCCTCGCTTTGCCACGAGGCGACGAAGAAGTACGGGTTGCACTTCGGCCCGGCATAGTCGTTCGGGCCGGTGTTGGGGCTGATGTAGACCGTCTTGGTTTCCAGGACCGAGGGCAGGATCGGCAGCAGGATGTTGGTGAACACCACGCCGGTGATGACATGCGACTTGTGCTGCTGCAGGAAGCGGTCGGCCGCCTGCTTGGCGACATCGGGCTTCAACTGGTCGTCGACGACCTGCAGGTCGAGGTTGATGCCGCCGAGCTTGCCGCCGGCATGCTTGACCGCCAGGTTGAATCCGTCGCGGATATCCACGCCGAGCGCGCCGCCCGGGCCGGACAGGGTGGTAAGGAAACCGATGCGCAGCGTGTCGGCGGCCTGGACGGGTGCGCAAAGCGCAAGGGCCGAAGCCAGCAGCGCGGCGACGGGGCGGGCGAGGCGGAATTTCATGGCATCTCCTGGCTGGAAACAAGGCGCGCCGGCTGCGCCGGCGCTCGAGACCGAGACTGTAGCAAAGTTGCGGCAAAGTCCGCGCCGGCGTCCCTGTACAGGGACGCCGTGCTGGCGCACAATCAGGGCATTGTCATTCCCGGATACACCATGAGTGCAGTACCAGACGCCATTCGCCCGGACGCCGCCCTGATCGCGGCGCTTGAGCGGTCGAACTATCATCCGCTGTGGGACCGTTACAAGCGCATCACCCCGATGGCGCCGGCGGCCGGGGACGCGCCGATGCACTGGCGCTGGCGCGATTTCGAGCCCTTCACCGCCCGCGCTTCGCGCGAGGTGCCTATCGAGGACGTGGAGCGGCGCGCCATCATCATGGTCAACCCGGCTTTCGGCGGCGCCACCACCACGACCGGCAACCTGATCGGTGCTTTCACCATCCTCAATCCAGGCGACCGTGCCGTGCCGCATCGCCACACGGCTTCGGCGATCCGCTTTGCCACCCGCGCCGAAGGCGCTTTCACCATCGTCAACGGTCGTCGCTGCGAGATGAACGAGGGCGACCTGGTGCTGACCCCGCCGATGTGCTGGCATGGCCATATCAACCAGGGCGAAGCGCGCACCGTGTGGTTCGACGCCGCCAACATGCCGCTGGTATGCGACCTGGATGCAAGCTTTTTCGAGCCCGGCAGCCGCGGCGCGGAGGCATTCTGGGAGGTCGACGAAGGCGACGAGCGGCTGTGGAAAGGCGCCGGCCTCGCCGTACCCGGCCAGACAGGCGCCGCATCGGCCGCGCACTCGGCCAAGTATCACTATCCCGGTGCGGTCACGCGTGCCCTGCTGGCAGCGATTCCGCCGGGCGACGACGGCGCCAGGCACCTGCGCTATACCAATCCGGCGACCGGCGGCGCTGTCATGCCCTCGCTGGACTGCTATGCGATGCGCCTGGCCAGGGGGGCGGCGACGCGCGCACGGCGGTCCACGGCCAATGCCATCTGCCTGGTGGTGTCCGGTTCCGGCAGCAGCACGGTGGGCGGTGCGACTTTCGGTTGGGAGAAGCATGACGTGTTCACCATCCCGCACTGGACCTGGGCAACCCACACGGCGGCCGAAGGCCACGCCGACCTGTTCGTCGTCACCGACCGCGCGATGTACGAGCATCTCGGTCTCCTGCGCGAGGAAATGCAATAGGGCCGGCCCCGCGCGGCCCGGTCAGGCGACTTCAATTCCGCCCGGCACGTGAACGCGCGGCAACGCCGCTCATGGCGTGATCTGCAGTACCAGCGGGCCCTTACCGCGCGCAATGCCATGCCAGCCGACCGCGTAGGCGCGTCCCGCGTTGTCGCGCGTGACCGAACCGTACAAGAGCACGCTGGTCAGTGACTTGGTGTCTAGAGGGAAGGGGACGGAGACCCCGGTGCGGATATCCGCCACGGCCCACTCGTAGCCGTTCGCCTGCGTAGATATCCCCGCGACCTTCGTGCTGTCGCCTAGCGAGAACAGGGCGGCCGCGTAGGCTTCGCCCTTGGGGTGCAGCCAGCCCAGGGATCGCACCTTGACAGGATTGCGCGGCGCCTTGGGGTCGGGGGCGTCAAGCGCGTACAAATGCCCGCGCGCGGTCAGGAACAGGATCCGGCCGTCGCGGATGTAGGTCAGGCCGGTGATGCCGTGGTTGTCAGCCACTGCGCCCTGGCCGAAATAGGCATCGAGGGGCGTTGCGGCGATTTCGCGCAGGTCGGCATCGAGCTCCACCAGCGCGGCGGTCGCCGCGCCGTTGGCTTCCAGGCGCGTGCGGGGCACGAACACATGGCCGCGCGCGTCGGAAATCAGGTTGCGCGACGCGTGGCCCGGGATCGAGCCGATCTCCTTGCGCCGGATGGCGCCGTTGAGGGTGTCGTACTGGTAAAGCACGTGCCCCCAGTAGCCCAGCGCGTAGACATGGCGGCCGACCGCGCTGACGGCAACCAAGGACTCGGGTACCGCCTTGATGTGCCGCCATTTCCCGCTGGCCGGATCGATGCGCCACAAATGTCCTCCCCATTTGGGCAATGCGCTGCCGTCCTGCTTTTCGCCTTCCTCGTCGAAAGAGGAAAAGTAGAGCATCCCGTCGACCGCCGACACGATCCTCGAATGGATCTTGACCTGGCCCTCGCCCGGGCGATGGCTGCCCAAGGCGCGCAACTGGTCGACCACGGAGCCGTGGTCACGCCAGGTTTCATTGACCGGATCGAACTCGTACAGGCGCGCGCTGCCCCCCGCGCCGCTGGCCGAAAACCCGAACCAGACGTGGCCGCGCCGGTCCCGGCCGGTGGATCCCCAGATCGCCATCGCGCCGGGAAAATCGGGGACCTGCAGCATGCGCACCTGCGGCGCGCGAAAGATATCGCCGGCCGGGGGGGTGAACAGGCTGCCGGTGAGTTCCTCGTAGGACAGCGTGGGCAGGAGCGTATCCTGAGTCCTGTCGCGCTCGCGGATCATCAGGGCGATGACCGCGCCAAGGCCGCAGGCCATGAAGAACGCCGCCGTGGCGATCACCGCGCGCAAGGCAGAACCGGGGCTCGACATGCGCCTATGTTGACATGTTTCGCGGAACGCCAGCGGCCATGAATGCCGCAGGTCCCGGCCGCGTCAGACCCAGATCTGCAGCACGTAGTCGTAGGCGGCCTGGCCGTTGAACAGGTCCACGCGTTGCAGCCTGATGCGAAAGCCTGAACCCTTTTTCACCAGCGTGTGGCGATAGGTGCCGCCGAAGTGGCGCACGCTGTCGCGCCGCAGTTCCATCATGTGGAAACGCGAGCGCACCACCACCTCTTTCGCGGTTTCCTTTTCGATGACGATGTTGCCGACCAGATGGTTGGTCGCCCACATCGGCGCCTGCGACCAGGCGTTGGGGTGGGTGACGCGGCCCATGCGCACCTGCATGAGCATCTTGTCCTCGGCGAAGATCGAGGCCGTGCCTTCCCATTCGGTCTGTTCCGGCAAGGCCGGCATCCAGTACACGCCATCTTCGGTGAAGAGATCGATGTAATCCTGCCAGTGCTTGTTGTCGAGCAGCTCGGACTGGCGGAACAGGAATTGCTCGACGCGCTCCTTGAGGCCGGCGGCCGACTTCGCGGGGGCCGAGACCGAGCGCGGCGCACGCACCGCTGCCGGCTTGGCGCGGGGGGAATGATCGGGGGCGATGGCCTGTGCGCCGGTGCGTCCCTGCGTCTCTGAAGCCAGCAGCGTCACGCCCCCCAGGAGCGCGCGTTCAACCCGTTTCGCGGCCGCCCTGGGCGTTGCCGCAGCCTTGGTGGGCACCGTTTTTTTTGTGCTTGCCTTTTTCGCCGCCGGCTTCGTTACTGCCACCTTTTTCTTCGTCGCCATCACAGGCTCCCTTGCATGTACTTGGTCCAGGCCTGGAACTGGCTGCGCATCACCGCCTCGGAGGTGCCCTTGTTGGAATAGGTGACACCGTTCTCGATGGTGTCGCGGCCGTAGTCACGATGGAAGCTGACCCAGTCGCCGCCCTTGGATTCCAGGCCCCACTGGCCCTTGGTCCAGTTCTCGAGGTCGTCGGCGTTGATCATGGTGGCCGGCGAATTGACCAGGTTGAAATACCACAGTGAGCGGCGGTAGATCGCCTCCGGCGCCCCCTTCAGGCGGAAGTGCCAGATCTCCGAGAGCGTCTTGTTGGGACCGAGCGGTCGCAGGCAGCGCAGCTGCTGCAGCGGCGACTGCACCGAGAGGTAGGGGTAGACCAGCACATGGTGGATGGAGCGCGAAAGGTATTCCTCCATCTTCTCCTTGCCATAGGCCTTTTCCATCAGCCTTTCATAGGCCTTGGTATCGGGGTCCTGCGGGCGCAGGCCCATGTAGGCCTTGAGGATGCCGTGACCGCGCGGGAAATTGATGGTCTGCACGGTGTCCCACTTGTCGAACGGCGTCGCGAAGGCCGACAGGTAGTGGTAGTGAAGTGGCGCATGGCCGGTCTTGGCGGCGATTTCCTTCTCGATCACCCCGGCGGCCACGCCGGTGGACTGGTGCGTCACCGAAGGATGCAGCGCGTCGAGCTGGTTTTCCATGAAGAACTTCCAGTTCGAGTGCTGGATCACGCGGTGGCATACCGGCACCACTTCGACTTCGCCCGCCGGCGAACGGTCGCACATGTCATCAAAGGCGATTCTGGCCTCGCCGAGGAACTCGGACAGTGTCGGCCCCGCGTTCGACAGGCTGGCGAACACGAAGCCGCGATACGAATCGACCCGTGCGGCCGACTTCATGTCGCAGTCCGGGTTGTCGCGCGTCAGGCGGGTACCGTCATAGCCCTTCATCAGCGGAATGGCTTCGAGCTTGCCGTCCAGATGGAAGCTCCATGCATGGTACGAGCAGACGAAATTGCTGCCGGTATTGCCGCGCTGGTTGCCGCACAGCTCCACGCCGCGATGCGGGCAGCGGTTGTAGAGCACGCGGACTTGTCGGTCCTTGCCGCGCACCATCACCATCGGCTGGCGGCCGATCTGAAGGGTGTGATAGTCGCCGGGATTCTTCACCTGGGATTCATGGCCGCAATACACCCAGATCTTTTCGAAAATGTTCTCGACCTCGATGTCGAAAATCTCCTGGCTGGTGTAGGCCAGTCGGTGGACGCGGTCGGGTTCAACCAGCTTGGCGATATCGATGGAAGGCATGGAACTCCTCATTGGGACGCGTACGTTAAGGCGAGCCAGCAAGATAACAACGCTTGAGTCAAGCGTGCAACAACCAGCCATGCTTTTTGCATTACCATCGGTTATGGATTACCGTCGCTTGCAGCTTTTCCTCGCCGCCGTGCGCCACGGCAGCCTCACCGACGCGGCGGCGGAACTGGAAATCTCCCAGCCGGCGCTTTCCAAGAGCCTCAAGGCGCTGGAGAAGTCGCTCGGCGTGCGCCTGCTCGAGCGCGGCCGCTATGGCGTGAAACCCACGCCCTATGGCGAGGCGTTGGTGGCGCACGGCAGCACCGTCGAGGCCGAACTGCGCAATGCCGAGGCCGAGATCGAGGCCCTGAAGGGCGCCACGCACGGCCATGTGATGGTGGGCTGCGGGCCCACCGAGGCCAACCGCCTGTTGCCGCAGGCCCTGCTTTCGTTGATGAAGAGCCATCCGGACCTCAGGGTCACGGTGCTCTACGGGCTCAACGAGTCCTTGATGCCGTGGGTCACCAACGGCGAGATCGATTTCGCCCTCTCGTCGGTGCCGGCGCGTGCGACTAGCGCCGACCTCATCCATGACCCGCTGTTTGCGGAAACCGGGGTGGTGGTCGCGCGCACCGGCCACCCGCTGGCGCGGCGCAGGAGCATCGCGCCGGCCGACCTGCTGCAGGCGCGCTGGATTCTGCCGCGCCGGCGCGAACTGGAGCGCCTGGCCTTCGACGACATGTTCCGGGCCCGTGAACTCGACCCGCCTTCGGCGGTCGTCGAAACCACTTCCACCGTGCTCATGAAGTCGGTGGTGATGCAAAGCGACGTGCTCACATTCATCCCGCGCGAGCTGATCTGGTGGGAGGAAAGGGCCGGTCAGCTGCTCTCGCTCAAGGTCGGCGGGGCGGAATGGGTGCGCAGCGTCGGCATCACGCGCCGCAGGCGCGGGTCGCTAAGCCCCGCAGGGCGACTGCTGGTCGATGCGCTCAAGTCAACCGCGGCCGCGTTTGGCCGCCGTGCCGGGGCTTAGCCGACCTCCGCGATGAAGGCGCCTTCGGCGACCGGTTCGCCCACGGCTACGCCGATGGCCGCGACGATGCCGCTGGCGGGCGCCTCGACCGGGATTTCCATCTTCATGGATTCGATGATCACCAGCACGTCTCCGGCGGCGACCATCTGGCCGACAACCACCTCGACCTTCCATACATTTCCTGCAACTTCGGTGCGCACCTTCGCCATGATCGGCCTGCCTCCCTCGAAAGCGCGGATTGTCGTTCAAATCGGCCACACGCCGGGGGCGGCGGGCGCATGTTGCGCGCGCGTCCCGGCGCCGCTTCCGCCTCCGCGGCTAAACAGCATCAGCCGCCCCTTGTAGGCGGCTGCCTGCGCTGTCGCCGGGGCGTCCAGGCGCTCCTCCTGCCGTGAGAAGCCGGCGGCGGCCATGTGGCGGCTGAACGCAGGGCGGTTGCCGCGGTCCGGGTCGACGATCCAGACCGTCGCATCCGCGCGGGTGTGCCGGGCGATGAACGCGGCCAGCGCGCCTGCTTCGTCGCGCTCGTAGAGCAGGTCGCTGCCGATGACGACATCGAATCGTCCCGCCACCGCCGCGCGCCGGCGGTCGCAAGCAGCCGTCGGCGGCGCTCCCCAGTGCCCATGGAGGTAAGGCGGCGGCTGCAGCCGGTTCAATCGTGCATTTTCGACCAGAAACGATTCGGCAAGGGGATGACAATCGCTGGCGGTGATGTCCGCGCCGCGGCGCCGGCAGATCAGACTCGCCAGGGCCAGCCCGCAGCCGATCTCGAGAATGCGTTCGCCGGTTGTGACCGGGCGCCGCATCATGCGGGCCGCGAGTTGCGCGCCGGAGGGCCATGGCAGGCCGAACATCGGCCAGGCTGCCGCGGAGATTCCCAGGCGCGCAGCTTCTCCGAGGGGATCGGAAAACTGATCGCGATCCAGAAGCGAACGCACCAGCAGACTCGCCGCGCCCGCGATGGCAATGTGTTCCTGCTTGGTCCGATAGCCGGGCATGGATGTGCTGAGCCCGGCCGGCGGCTTCTTCTCCTGGATGTGAGGCGCGAGTATGCGCCCAAAGCAGCGCGCTGTGGCCTATGTGTGGAGGCGCACAGACACGTCGCCAAATGGAGGCCATCCTGCTTCGATTTCAGGAAAGCCGCCATGAACACGAATTCCTTCCTCATCCGCCAAGTCCGCAGGCGCGGCATCGGCCTCTGCGCGGTGTTCGCCGTGGCCGCCCTGTCGGGCGCATGCTCGCAGCAGCCCGCGGCGCCTGTCGTCGTGGTCAACGACAAGGTCTATGCGCTGGCGCCTGATTCGGCCAAGGTCGCCGCGGGCATCGTCAGCGGAGAAATCACGAGCATGAAGGTGACCGAGCGCGTCGAGGAGGTGTCTGGCAGGGTTTCTGCGCCGGCCAAGCTCTCCGGCCGTCTGCTCATCAGGAACACCTCGTCCGATCAGTCGGTGAGCATGCTCGAGGCGAAGATCATGTTCATCGATGCGCAAGGCAAGCCGCTGGCCATGGAGGACGGTCGCGGCGAGCCGGTCGTGAAAATGGATGCGTCCTATGGTGCCAAGAATCGCCTCGATCCGGGGCAGGACATGACGCAGGTGCTGGATGTGGAATTTCCGGTGGCGGCGCTCAAGCCCGGCGTCCTCAAGGAAGTGCGGGTCGCCCTGGTCTACGCGCCGGCGGCCTACAGCAAGGCAAGCCTCAATTTTCCCGTCGCCCTGGGCGCAAGGTAGGGCGCGGCATGCTGCCGCAACTGTTTTCCGGGTACGTTGACTGGCCGGCCTGGGCCCTGGTGGTCGCGGCATTGCCGCTCACGCATCTCACCATCGTCAGCGTGACGCTCTATCTGCACCGCTGCCAGACCCACCATGCGCTGACCTTGCACCTGGCGCTGAGCCATTGCTTCCGCCTCTGGCTTTGGCTGACCACCGGTATGCGCTCCCGCGAATCGGTGACGGTGCATCGCCGGCATCATGCGCGGCGCGAAACCGCGCAAGATCCGCACAGCCCGCAGGTGCTCGGCCTAAACCGGGTGCTGTGGGGCGGCGTCCTGCTGTAGGCGGCGCCGCTCAGCCGGCGCGGCGGGCAATGCGCCGTTCCGCGAGTGCGAACAGGGCCTGCGTGGCCAGCGCCAGCGCCGCCGCGGGGAGCGCGCCGGCCAGCAGGGTGGCATGGTCATTGAGCGCGAGCCCGGTGGCGATGCGCTCCCCGAAGCCGCCCGCGCCGATGAACGCGGCGATGGTGGCCGTGCCGACAGTGGTGACGGCGGCCGTCTTCACCCCCGCCAGGATCACCGGCATGGCCAGCGGCAGTTCGATCAGTACCAGGCGCTGGCGCGGCCGCAGTCCAAGCGAAAGGGCCGCCTGCCTCAGGCCCGGCGGCACGCCGGCCAAGCCGGTGCAGGTGTTCTGCACGATCGGCAGCAGCGCATAGAGCACCAGGGCCACCAGCGCGGGTACGGTGCCGATACCGCCGACGAGCGGGATCAGCATGGCCAGCAGCGCCAGGGAGGGGACGGTCTGCAGCAGGCCGGTCGAGGCCAGCACCGGCTGCCTGAGCGCCGGCCGGGCGGCGGCGAGGATGCCGAGCGGCATGCCGAAGGCCACGGCGATGGCGACCGCCAGGCAGACCAGCGCCGCATGCTGGCGCAGCAATCGCCAGAAATCGCTGCCGAACAACTTGTCGCGGAATGTGGCGCGCCCGCCGCCGCCCGTGCTGCCGGCGAGGAACTCGGCGGCCACCGCGGCGAAGGCCTTGCCGTCGATTTCGGCCGCTGCGTTCATGGCGATCATCGCCGGCTCGCCGATGCGGCCTTCGAGTTTCCGGATGGCTTGCCAGGCGGCACTCGCACGCTCGGCCGCATCTAGCCGGTAGACCAGCACGGCGTCGTAGCGCGGGAAGTAGTCCTGGTCGTCCTGCAGAACGGTAAGTCCGTAGCGGGCGAGCTTGGCGTCGGTGGTGTAGATATCGGTGACATCGATGGAACGCTTCGCCAGCGCCTCGTAGGCCAGGCCGTGATCGATACCGGTCGGCCGTTGCGGGAGCGCATAGCGGTTGGCGAGCCCTGCCCAGCCATCGGCGCGCCCGAGAAACTCGTGGGACAAGGCAAGCCGCAGGTCGGGATGCGCCTTGAGCCCGGAGAGCGAGGCCAGATTGCGCCGCCGGGCTTCGTCGCTGCGCATGGCCAGCGCATAGCCGTTGTGGAAACCCAGCGGGACGGCTACGCCCAGCCCCAGTGGCGCGAGTGCGGCGCGCATCTCGGCCAGACCGGCTGCGGATGGCAGCTTAAGAACCTCGCGCGCTAGAGTGCCGGTGTATTCCGGATAGAGATCGATGGCGCCGGTCTTGAGCGCCTCGAACACGATGGCGGTGTTCCCCAGGCCCTGGCGGTGGACGACCGTCGCGTGCGGCGCTGCGGCGCGGGCGACGATTTCGGCCAGGATGTACGACTCGGTGAAGCGCTTCGAGCCGACGGCGAGCGACGGGGCGGCCGAAACCGGCAGACTCAGGAGTACCAGCCAGACCGACAGGACGCCGCGCAGCAGACCGATGGCCGCGCTCATCGCGGGCCGGCCGGGATGCATCGCTGCGCCGGCCGGCATGCCGGGGACTACTGGAAAGCCTGTATGCCGGTTTGCGCGCGGCCCAGGATCAGCGCATGGATGTCGTGCGTGCCTTCGTAGGTATTGACGACTTCCAGGTTGACCATGTGGCGGATGATGCCGTACTCGTCGGAGATGCCGTTGCCGCCCAGCATGTCGCGCGCCATGCGCGCGATGTCGAGCGACTTGCCGCAGGAATTGCGCTTCATGATGGAGGTGATTTCCACCGCGGCGGTGCCCTCGTCCTTCATGCGGCCCAGGCGCAGGCAGCCCTGCAGGCCGAGGGTGATCTCGGTCTGCATGTCGGCGAGCTTCTTCTGGATCAGCTGGTTGGCGGCCAGCGGGCGGCCGAACTGCTTGCGGTCGAGCACGTACTGGCGCGCGCGATGCCAGCAGTCCTCGGCCGCGCCCAGCGCACCCCAGGCAATGCCGTAGCGTGCCGAGTTGAGGCAGGTGAACGGGCCCTTGAGGCCTTCCACATTGGGCAACTCGTTTTCAGCCGGCACGAACACCTCGTCCATGACGATCTCGCCGGTGATCGAGGCGCGCAGGCCGAACTTGCCTTCGATCTTGGGTGCCGACAGGCCCTGCATGCCCTTTTCGAGGATGTAGCCGCGGATGCGGCCTTCGTCGTTCTTGGCCCACACCACGAACACGTCGGCGAACGGCGAATTGGAGATCCACATCTTCGCGCCGGTCACCGAAAAACCGCCCGGCACGGTCTTGGCGCGGGTGATCATGGAGGCCGGGTCGGAACCGTGGTTCGGCTCGGTCAGACCGAAGCAGCCGATCCACTCGCCGGTGGCAAGCTTGGGCAGGTATTTGCGGCGCTGCGCTTCCGAGCCGAATTCGTAGATCGGCAGCATCACCAGCGAGGACTGCACGCTCATCATGGAACGATAGCCGGAATCCACCCGCTCGACTTCGCGCGCGATCAGGCCGTAGCACACGTAGTTGAGCCCGGGGCCGCCGTACTCGGTGGGAATGGTCGGGCCGAGCAGGCCGATCTCGCCCATTTCGCGGAAGATCGAGGCATCACCCTTTTCGTGGCGAAACGCCTCGAGGACGCGCGGCTGCAGCTTGGATTGGCAATAGTCGTAGGCCGCTTCGCGCACCATACGCTCGTCTTCAGTCAACTGCTCGTTCAGGTGCAGCGGATCGTCCCAGGTGAATTGGGCTTTGGATTGTTGCGTGGAGAGCATGTGCGCCTCTCGAGATATCGGCGTTAAGTGAGCGGGGCATTATATTCGCGCGCTTTGCGTGGTCCGCTAAACGCGATCAGTCGGCGCGGGCGCCTGAGATTTTCACGGCCCGGGCGTTGCGTGCGCTGTCGGCGGTCAGGAAGCTGGCGAATTCCTCGGGCGTCCCGGCGACCAACTCGTATCCTTTGGCGACGATTTCCCTCTGCATGTATTCGGGTTCCCTGAGCAGGCGGGTGACCTCGCCGTGCAGCGCAATCACGATCTCGCGCGGCGTGCCGGCCGGTGCGAACAGCCCGAACCAGGCATTGGCCGGCACGTCGGGAAAGCCGGATTCGGCGAATGTCGGCACCTCCGGCATGATCGAGAGACGCCGGAGGCCGCCGATGGCGATGGCCTTGAGCTTGCCGGCCTTGATATGCGCCTGGGTCGAGGCGGCGCCGGAGAAGGTGAGCTGGACCTCGCCCGCGATCGCTGCCGGCACCGCCTGCGGAATGCCCTTGTAGGGCACATGCACGATGTCCACCCCGGCCTGGGCCTTGAGGATCTCCATCGCCAGGTGCGGTTGGCTGCCCACCCCATAGGAGGCGTAGTTGAGCCTGCCCGGGTTGGCCTTGGCATAGGCCAGCAGTTCCTTGAGGTTGCCCACGGGAAGGTTGGCGTTGGCCACCAGCAACTGGTTCAGCAGCACCAATTGCGTGACCGGCACGAAATCCTTCACCGGGTCGTAGGGAAGCTTGCTGTACAGATGCGGGTTGATGGTCATGGTGGCATCGGTGGTCACCAGCAGGGTGTGCCCGTCCGGCGCCGCGCGCGCCACGGATTCGGCGGCGAGCAGCGTGCCCGCGCCCGGCTTGTTTTCCACCACCACCGCCTGGTTGAACTTTTGCGCCAGCCGCTGGGCGATCTGGCGCGACATGATGTCGATGCCGCCGCCGGCCGGGTAGGGCACGACGATGCGGACGGGCTTGCTCGGGTAGGCCTGGGATGCGGCCGGCGGTGCCGAGGTGGCGAGCGCGGCGGCGGCGATGCCGACCAGGATGCGAAGCGAGGGGAGGGGGCGCATGGCGGATTCTCGGCTTGTCAATCGGGGATGACGGCGGTGGCTTCGATTTCCACCCGCGCCTCCGGCTCCACCAGGGCGGTCACGCCGAAGGCCGACATGGCCGGGAAGTGGCGTCCGATGATGTCCTTGTAGGCCGCGCCGACCGCAGGCCAGGCCGCCACATATTCGTCGCGGTCGAGCACGTACCATGTCAGGCGCACCAGGTGCTCGGGCTTGCCGCCGGCTTCGGCCAGGATGGCGACGATGTTCTGCAGGGCCTGGCGCGTCTGTCCGGCGAAGTCCAGCGCCGGCCACACGCCCTTGCCGCCGGCACCGCTCCTGACCGGGTCCCAGCCGACCTGGCCGCCGATCATCACCAGGGTGCCGCGCGCTGCAATGCCGTTGGCGTAGCCACGCGGCGTGGCCCATCCGGGCGGTTGCAGGATTTTCATGTTCGTATCGTTCCTGTCACAGGGGACTTGCGCATTATGATTGACATCTGAATAGTTTAGACCTAAAGTAATTATCGGACAACCCGGAGAGAAGGACATGATCATCCTCTATGAACTCGGGGCCGCCGGCGGTGCACGCTACAGCGCCTTTTCCTGGCGCACGCGCATGGCGCTCATGCACAAGGGCCTGGCATTCGAGACGCATCCGGTGCGCGTTGCCGATAAGGCCGCGATCGCCTTTTCGGGCCAGGGCAAGGTGCCCATCATCCGCGACGGCGCGCACGTGATCAGCGACTCCTGGAACATCGCCGAACATCTTGAAACCGCCTATCCGGATGCGCCCAGCCTGTTCGGCGGACCGTCGGGGCTGGCCTTGAGCCGGTTCGTCAACGCGGTTGCCGACCGCCAGTTGATGCCGGCCCTGGCGCCGGCGTGCGCCTTGTCGGTGGCGCGCATGCTCGATGCCGGCGACGCGGCCTACCTGCGTGCGGTCTTCGAGAAGGCCTTCGGCAGGACGCTCGAAGAGATGCACGCCGGCCGGGAGGCTTCGGTCAAGGCGTTTAGGCGTGCACTCGACCCGCTGCGCGCCACCCTGCGCCGCCAGGCGTTCCTCGGCGGCGCCGCGCCGGCCTATGCCGACTACGTCATGATGAGCCCCCTGCAGTGGGCGCGCATCGTCCACGCCGAGCCGGTGCTCGAAGCCGATGACACGATCGGTGCCTGGTTCGAGCGCATGCTCGATCTTTTCCAGGGCTATGCGCGCGCCGAGCCGGCCCGCGCTGTGCACGGCTGAGACCTGCCGCAACAGGATCATGGCGCGCCTTGCCATCGACTTCGACCCGATCCGCGGCGCAGCCTACCGGGCGAGCGGTTACTGGAACGACGAAACGCTCGCCGACTGGCTGGAGCGCAACGCGCGCCTGCGACCTGCGCACCCGGCGCTGCGCCTGGGCGATGCGCTATGGTCCTACCGGCGCCTGCATGCCGAGACCCGGGCCCTCGCGCATGGACTGTCGTCCATCGGCATCCGGCGCGGCGAGGTGGTCGCCGTGCAACTGCCCAACACGCCGCAATTCGTCCTGGCCTACCTCGCCATCGCCTCACTCGGGGCGGTGATGCAGACCCTGCACATGCCTTATCGCGCGGCAGATCTGGAGGTGTTGCTGCGCCACAGCGGCGCGGTCGCCGTGGTGTGCCTCGATGCGGCCAGGGACTATCCTGCGGCGGCCACTTTCCTGGAATTGCGAGGCCGCCTGCCGGCCCTACGGGAAATCATCGTCGCAGGCGATACGGTGCCCGAGGGCGCCCATTCCTGGCGCGCCTTGGCGACCGCAGATGAACCTGTCGATCCGCCCAGGCTGGGTGGCGCCGATCCGTTCCTCCTGCTCTACACCTCGGGCACCACCTCGTCCCCCAAGGGCGTGCCGCATGCCTACCAGGACTTTCTCGCCAACGCGCGCCTGTCGGCGACCGAGCTTGCGCTGGGGCCGGACGATGTGATCCTGTCGGCGGCACCCTTCACCCACCTGTATGGCCTTTTCACGGTAAACATGGCGCTGGCCGTGGGTGCGACCATCGCGCTGTTGCCGGCGTTCTCGCCGCCCGCACTGGCGGAAGCCATCCGCACGCTGCGCCCGACAGCGGCGTTCACCGCGCCCGCGCACATCGCCGCCTGCCTCAACGGCGGGCTGTTCGACGGGCTCGACATGACGTGCCTGAAGTTCGTGCAGATCTCCGGCAGCGCGGTGCCGCCTGCGCTCGGCCGTGCGCTCGAGCCGCGTCTCGCCGGCGGCAAGGTCATGCAGTTGTGGGGCATGACCGAACTGCAGGCGGGGGCGTTCACCCGGCCGGATGACCCCGAGCCGGTGCGCTTGGAGACCACCGGCCGCGCCTCGCCCGGCACCGAATTGCGTGTGGTCGATGCGCACGGCGTCGCGCTTCCGGCGGGCAGCGAGGGCGAGTTGCAGATGCGCGGCCCGTCGCTCTTCGCGGGTTATCTGGACAATCCCCAGGCGACAGGCGACGCCTTCGCCGAAGACGGCTGGTTCCGCACCGGCGACCTGGCTGTCATCGATGCCGGCGGCAACGTCAGGCTGACCGGCCGCGTCAAGGAGATCATCAATCGCGGCGGCGTGAAGTTCAATCCGCTCGACGTGGAGACGCTGCTGCTCCGCCATGCGGCGGTGGCCGAGGTTGCGGTCGCGCCCATCCCCGACCCGGTGCTGGGCGAGAAGGCCTGCTGCTTCGTGGTCACAAGGCCGGGACAGTCATTCACGTTCGAGGATATGCGGAACTTTCTGGCTGCTGAAGGCGTCGGCAAGGTCAAGTGGCCGGAGCGCCTCGAAATCGTGGCGGCGATGCCGCTCACGCCCACCCGCAAGATCATCAAGGGCGAACTGGTGCGCCGGTTGCTCGCCCACAACTGAGAAAAAGGCAAACCCCGAAATGAAGATCGAAGTCCTGGGCGGCGGCCCGGCCGGCCTGTACAGCGCGATCCTGATCAAGAAGTCGTTCCCGGACGCGCGCATCCGGGTCACCGAGCGCAACCGGGCGGATGACACCTTCGGCTTCGGCATCGTGCTGTCGGACGAAACGCTCGGCAACCTGCGCGGCTGCGACGAACCGTCCTATCGTGACATCGCGGCCAACTTTGCCTACTGGGACGACATCCATGTCCATTACAAGGGCAATGTCCTGCGCTCCGGCGGCCATGGCTTTTCCGGCCTCGGGCGCCTGGCGCTTCTCGGCATCCTGCAGAAGCGGGCCGCCGAACTCGATATCGAGGTGCGTTACCAGAGCGAGGGCCGGCCAATCGACGAGGTGGCGCGCGAGGCCGACCTTGTGATCGGCGCCGACGGCATCAACAGCGCCGTGCGCGAGACGTGGAAGGCGCATTTCGCGCCCCGGGTCGACCTACGCAGCAACAAGTTCTGCTGGCTGGGCGCCGACATGACCCTGCCCGGTTTCACCTATGCGTTCGCCGAGAACGAGCACGGCATCTGGAACCTGCACGCCTACATGTACACCCGCCCCGGCGCCGCGCCGCGCTGCACCCTGGTGCTGGAGACCACCGACGAGACCTTCGCGCGCTCCGGCCTTGGCATCCAGGAGGAGGAACGCACCGCGGCGCTGTGCCAGGAAGTGTTCGCCGACCTCCTGGGCGGCCACAAACTCCTGACCAACCGATCTTTCTGGCGCAATTTTCCCGCCATCCGGTGCGAAAAATGGAGCCATGAAAACGTGGTCCTGCTGGGCGACGCAGCGCACACCGCGCACTGGTCGATCGGCTCGGGCACCAAGCTGGCGCTCGAGGACGCGATCGGCCTGCACGCCTCCATCCTGCGCCATCCGGACGACCAGCGCGCCGCCTTGCGCGACTATGACCGTACGCGCCATGAGGAGGCGGACCGCATCCAGCACGCCGCCAACGTCTCGCTGGTGTGGTTCGAGAACGTGCGGCGCTTCTGGAACATGGATCCGGTGCAGTTCAACTTCAGCCTGATGAGCCGCTCCAAGGCCATCACCTTCGAGAACATGCGCATGCGCGATGCCGCCAGCGTGGCCGAGCTCGAGGACTGGTGGAACCGCGAGGTCGCCAGGGCGGAGGGCGCCGCGCTGCCGGCCGGTTTCAGGGCGCCGCCCATGTTCGCGCCTTTCCATCTGCGCGGCATGACCCTGCGCAACCGGGTGGTGGTCTCGCCCATGGCGCAATACATGGCGAAGGATGGCGTGCCGGGCGACTGGCACATGGTGCACTATGGCGCGCGCGCGGTGGGCGGCGCCGGCCTGGTGTTCGTGGAGATGACCTGCCCCTCACCGGAAGCGCGCATCACCCCGGGATGCCCGGGCCTGTACAACGACGAGCAGCAGGCCGGCTGGAAGCGCGTGGTCGATTTCGTGCACGCCAGCAGCGAAGCGAAGATCTGCCTGCAACTCGGCCACGCCGGGCGCAAGGGGTCGACCCAGGTCGGCTGGGAGCAGATGGACCATCCGCTGCGCGGCGGCAACTGGCCGCTCCTGGCGCCCTCCGCACTGCCCTATGCCGCCGCGAACCAGGTGCCGCGCGAGATGACGCGGGCCGACATGGACCGGGTGCGCGACGAGTTCGTCGCCAGCGCGCAGCGGGCGATCGCCTGCGGCTTCGACATGCTTGAACTGCACATGGCGCACGGCTACCTGCTGGCGAGCTTCATTTCGCCGGTGACCAACAGGCGTACGGACGAGTACGGCGGGCCGCTTGCCAACCGGCTGCGCTGGCCGCTCGAGGTTTGGGACGCGGTGCGCGCGGTGTGGCCGGCCGAAAAACCCATGAGCGTGCGCATCTCCGCCACCGACTGGATTCCCGGCGGCACCACCGGCAGCGACGCAGTGGAGGTCGCCCGCGCCTTCAAGGCCCGCGGCTGCGACCTGATCGATGTGTCCACCGGTCAAACCGACCCCGCCTCAAAGCCTATTTATGGTCGCATGTACCAGGCGCAGTTCTCCGAGCAGGTGCGCTACGACGCCGGCATCGCCACCATGGCCGTCGGGGCCATCACCACGGCCGATCAGGTCAACACGCTGCTGGTTTCGGGCCGTGCCGACCTGGTGGCACTGGGCCGGCCGCACCTGGCCGACCCCTACTTCACCCTCCATGCGGCGGCGGAATACGATTTCCGCGACGTCGGCTGGCCGAAGCAATACCTGTCGGGCGCGCAGCAGGCACACACGCTGGCGACGCGGGCCAGGGAGGAGGCGCGGCGCAAGGACGCGCTGCTGCGCGGTGTGCCGAAGGTGGTGCCCGCCTGAGGCGCCGTCCGCCACGTTCTCAGCCTGAGCGCGGCGGACGTTCCGAGCGGTCGATCATGCCGCGCAGCAGGGCCTTGAGGGTGGCCACCTCGCCTGCGCCGAAACCGGCCAGTACCTCGGCTTCGTGGGCTTTGGCGGCGGTCATCAGGCGGGCAACCTCGCGCCGGCCTTTCGGGGTGGCCTGAACCAGCGTCAGGCGCGCGTCACGCGCATCGCCAATCCGTTGCACCCAGCCTGCCTCCGCCATGCGCTGCACCAGCTTGGTCAGCGTGGGTTGCTTGGCCAGCACTTCACGCGCCAGGTCGCCGACGGCCATGCCGTCGGTGTCCGCCAGCGTGGCCAGCACCCGCCACTGCAGCGACGAAAACCCGGCCGCGTTGACCTTGCGCTCGAATTCCTTGTATACCGCATGGCTGGCGCGCGCCAGCAGGTAGGACAGGTAGTCGTCGATGAAGCGCGGTTGCGGCGGCCGGTTCGGCATGGACTTGCATTGCATGAAAGTTCATATATCATGCGCCATCGTTGTCAAGGGCGCAAGGCCGTCGTCCCTGCGTCCCGGGCCTTTCAGGGGAGCCGCGCATGCTGCAGGAACGCATAGAAGCCAAGTGGATCGACTGCTTCGCCGACACCTTCGCACTGTGCGGCGTCAAGGCCGGCGATGTGGCGGCAGTGCTGTCGGAAACCCAGTCACGCCCGGTCAACGTCGAACTCGCCGCCCTGGCCCTTGCCCGTCTGGGGGCGAGCGTGTTCCGCATCGTGCTCACCTCGCCGAAGCTCTCGGCGCCGGTGCCGGTGCGCTCCACCGGGGCCTCGGACGCCATCGCGCGCCTGGGTCCGGTGGTGCAGGCCCTGGCCGGCTGCACCTTCGTGGCCGACCTCACCGTTGAAGGCCTGCTGCACGCGCCGGAACTGCCGGAGATTCTCGGCGGCAGCGCGCGCGTGCTGATGGTCTCCAACGAGCATCCGGAGGTGCTGGAGCGCTGCCGTCCCGATCCCGCGCTCGAGCCCCGGGTCAAGGCCGGCATCAAGCGCCTGCGCGCCGCCAAGTCCATGCAGGTGACCTCGGTCGCCGGCACCGACCTGCACATCAATCTCGAAAACGCCCGGGTGGGGGGCGGCTGGGGCTTTACGGCCCGGCCCGGCACCATTTCGCACTGGCCCGGCGGCCTGTGCCTGGCCTTTCCGGCCGCCGGCAGCGTCAATGGCACGCTCGTCATGAACGAGGGTGATGTCAACCTCACCTTCAAGCGCTACCTCGAAAAGCCGGTGGTGCTGACCGTCGAGAACGACTATGTCACCGACATCGCGGGCGATCATCTGGATGCCGATCTGATGCGCGGCTATTTCGCCGCCTGGGGCGACCAGGAAGCCTATGCGGTGTCCCACGTCGGCTGGGGCATGAACCCGGCGGCGCGCTGGGATTCCCTGGCCTTCTACGACAAGCGCGACTTCAACGGCACCGAATTGCGCGCCTTCGGGGGCAATTTCCTGTACTCCACCGGTGCCAACGAAGCGGCCGGACGGCACACTCTCGGGCACTTCGATCTGCCGCTGCGCAACTGCACCGTCATGCTCGACGGCGAACTGGTTGTCGACAGCGGCGTCCTGCAGGGCGACCTGGCCTAGGGCGATGGGCGGCATCGCCAGCATCGATGAGGGGCGCGGCTCGACCGCGGTGTTCCTGCTGCACGGCGTGGGTGGCGGCAAGGAGGCCTGGCCCACTACGATCGCGGCGCTGGTGGCCGCCGGCTATCGCGTCGTGGCCTGGGACATGCCGGGTTACGGCGCCTCGGACACCATCGACCCCTACGACATGGCCGGATTGGCGGGTGCGCTTGAAGCGCTGGTCGACGGCACCGGCGCGCATCGCAACGTGATCCTCGGCCACAGCATGGGCGGCATGGTGGCGCAGGAGGCCATGGCGCAGTTTTCCGACAAGCTGCACGGCCTGATCCTTTCCGGCACCTCGCCGGCCTTCGGCAAGCCCGGCGGCGACTGGCAGCGACAGTTCCTGCAGAGCCGTTTCGCGCCGCTGGATGCGGGCCGCGGCATGGCCGGCTTGGCCCCGGAACTGGTGGCGGCGATGATCGGCCGCGATGCCGAACCCGAAGGCACGGCGCTGGCGCGCGCGGTCATGAGCAAGGTGCCCGAGGCCACGTATCGTGCGGCACTCTCGGCGATCGTCGCTTTCGACCGGCGCGCCAACCTGGCCGACATCGGCATCCCGACGCTGTGCATCGCCGGCGAGGACGACCGCAATGCCGTGCCGGAGGTGATGCGGAAGATGGCCGAACGCATCGCCGGCGCCGAGTATCGCTGCCTGCCGCGCATCGGGCACATCGCCAACCTCGAGGCGCCTGTGGCGTTCAACGCGCTGGTCCTGGATTTCATCACCCGGCATTTTCCGAACTAGGAGGCCCCATGGCCGCAGTCCTCCGGTCCCCGCCTGCGAAGGCTTACGTCCCACCCCCCATCACCGGCGAGTATGCCGAGCCGACGGCGAAGCAGCGCGAACTGCTGGCCATCGCCGCCGATCTCGGGCGCAATCGCTTTGCCGCGCGCGCCGCGCAGATCGACCGCGACGCCGTGTTTCCGTTCGAGAACTACGCCGACATGCGCGATGCCGGGCTGCTGCGCATCTGCGTGCCGGAGCAGTACGGCGGCTGGGGCGCCGACTTCGCCACTTACGTCATGGTCGCCGCCGAGATCGGCCGCCATTGCGGCGCCACCGCCCTGACCTACAACATGCACGTGTGCTCGACCATCTGGTCGGGCTTCATCGCCGACGACCTTGACATGTCGGCGCAGGACCGCGCCGACCACGAGAACAATCGCGCCATCCACTACGAGCGCATCGTGCGCGCGGGCAAGATCTATTCGCAGCCGTTTTCGGAAGGCGGCGCGGCGGCGGCCGGCAAGGCGCCGTGGGGCACGCTGGCCGCCAAGGTCGATGGCGGCTACTTGATCAACGGACGGAAGATCTTCGCGTCGCTGTCCGGGGCCGCGGACTATTACGGCGTGCTGTGCACGCTGGACAAGCCCGGCGCGACGCAGCGCGATTCCCTGTACCTCGCGGTCGATCGCAACCTGCCGGGCGTGACCGTCAGCGGGGAGTGGGATCCGCTGGGCATGCGCGGCACGGTCTCGCGCAACCTGTTGTTCAAGGACGTGTTCGTGCCCGACGCGGAGCGCCTCATGCCCGAGGGCATCTATGCCCAGGCGGCCGTGCGCTGGCCGCACATGTTCGCCACGCTCTCGCCCACCTACATGGGCATCGCGCAGGCGGCCTACGATTTCACCGTGCAGTATCTGCGCGGCGAGGTGCCGGGCATGCCGCCGGTCAAGCGGCGCATGTACCCCACCAAGCAGGTGACGGTGGCGGAGATGAAGATCAAGCTCGAGCAGACCCGGGCGATCTTCCTGCAGAACGCACGGGCGGCGCGGGTGGATCCGCCCAAGGAGGTGCGCCTGGGGCTGTACGCGGCGCATTACACCATCATGGAAAACGCCAACGAGCTGTGCCGCCTGGCGGTACGCACCTGCGGCGGCCAGTCGATGCTCAAGAGCCTGCCCCTGGAGCGCCTGTATCGGGATTCGCGCTGCGGCTCGCTGATGCTGCCGTGGACGGCCGAGTTGTGCATCGACAAGCTGGGGCGCGAATGCCTCTACGAGCCCGGCGAGCGCGACGAGGAGCCGGCGGCGTAGGACCGGCATGGACTTCTCGCGCATCATCGAGCGCCACGCGCAGTTCGCGCCGGCGCGCTGCGCCGTGCATTGCGCGGGCGAGGATGTCTCTTACTCGGAGCTGTGGCGGCGCATCGCCGCGGCCACGGCGTCCCTGCACGGCATGGGGGTGCGCCCGGGCGACCGGATCGCCTACCTGGGCCTCAATGACCCGGCCGTGCTGGTCCTGCTGTTCGCGCTGGCGCGCCTGGGGGCCATTCTGCTGCCCCTGAATTTCCGCCTCGCGCCGGTCGAGCATGAAGCCATCCTGCGCCACGCCGGGGCGACCCTCCTGCTCGCGGATCCCGTGCATGCCGTACAGGCCGCGCAGCTGGCGGCGGCGGTCGGGCGAGCCGCGGCACCGCTCGCCTCGCTTGCCCGCGGCGGCACGCTGCCGGACGGCGCCGTGTGCGGCGATGACGACCTGCCGCTGCTTCTGGTCTACACCTCCGGCACCACCGGCAAACCGAAGGGTGCGCTGCATACCCAGGCGGGCCTGATCTGGAACTGCGTGATGTCGACCCATGCGCATGACTTCAGTCCGGCCGACCATGTGCTCACGGCGCTGCCGCTGTTCCATGTGGGCGGCTTGTGCATCCAGACCCTGCCCGCGCTGCATGCCGGGGCGACGGTCACCCTGCATGCTCGCTTCGAGCCCGGCGCGTGGCTGCGGGACGTCCAGGCGCGCCGGCCCAGCATCTCGCTGCTGGTGCCGGCCACGCTCAAGGCGGTGCTCGAACACCCGGAGTTCATGCGCACCGACTTGGGCTCGCTCAAGCTTCTCAACGCCGGGTCGTCGGTGATCCCGCAATCCATGATCGCCGCCGTCCATGCGCGCGGCGTGCCCTTGTGCCAGGTCTACGGAGCGACGGAAACCGGGCCGGTATCGATTTACCTCAGGCGCGAAGACGCGTTCGCAAAGGCTGGAGCTGCCGGCAAGGCGGCCCTCCATGTCGAGGTTCGCCTGGTGGATTCCGCCGGGGGCGTCGTCGCGCACGGCGAGGTCGGCGAAATCCTGGTGCGCGGCAAGAACGTCATGCGCGAGTACTGGAACGACCCGGCCAATCCGGCATTCCGCGACGGCTGGTTCCATTCCGGGGACCTCGCGTTCCAGGACGAGGACGGCTTCTACAACGTGGTCGGGCGCTCCAAGGACATGATCATCTCCGGGGGCGAGAACATCTATCCCGCCGAACTGGAGAATGTGCTGGCCGATGTGCCGCAGGTGCTGGAAGCGGCGGTCATCGGGCGTCCGGATGCGCGCTGGGGCGAGGTGGCGGTGGCGGTGATCGTCGCCAGGCCCGGCAGCGCGCTCGATGCGGCGGCGGTGCTGCGCATGTTCGAAGGGCGGCTCGCGCGCTTCAAGCATCCGCGCCAGGTGGTGTTCGTCGATGCCTTGCCCAAGACCGCCCTGGGCAAGGTGCAGAAGGACATGCTCAAGGGTCAGGTCCTGGGCGCGCCATCAAGCCGCGCATAGGCCCGTTTCACGCAGGCGGAAAAAAGCCCGGCGCAAGGCCGGGCTGGAAGGTGAAACGAGGAGATCCTGCGTGTGCCGGTCACTTGCGCCTGGCGGTGGCCTTGGTGGCCGCGGCGACATTGGCGGCCGCGGTGGAAGCGGCGCTGGTGAAGCTGCTTTCGGCGGTTTCGAACGCCTGCTTGGCAACCCGGGCGGCGTTGTCATAGGCCTGGGTCGCGGCGGCGACGGCCGAACGCACTGCGGCGACCGCGCTCTCGCTTCCCGGCGGCGCGCTCTTGAGAGCCTTGTCGAGGGCGGCAGCCAGTTCCTTGTGCGCTGCGGCGGCGTGTTCCTCGGCGCTGGCGCGCAGACGGGTCTGGGCCTCGCTCAGAATGGCAAACGCCTCCTTGGACCAGGTGAGGGATTTTTCGATCATCGGTTGCGCGGTACCCAGATTGAGGGCCAGCAGTTCCTTGGCATCCTTCACCGCGAGGGCGGCGCGGGCGTTCTGCGCGGCTTCGTCAAGAAGCGCCTTGGTGCTGGCGACATTGAGGGCCATCAGCTTTTCATAGCTGGCCAGGCCGGCCGTGGCGGCGCTGTAGAAGTTTTCGAAACCGGCCTTGCCGGCCGCGGTGAGATGGTCGGGCGTGCTGTACATGGTGTGCTTTCCTTTCTGGATCAGGTGATGGACGGTCGCCTCGGGGCCCTGTCCGGCGACAGGATCTTGGGTTGGGTCATCCGATGGTCACGCGGCAGCTGCATCGATGCGTCGCAGGCATGGTTTGTTTCCTTGCGCAGCCTGCGTCTGCTCGGCGGGCTTGCACTATCTGACAGGGCCTGCCTTGGATGATGCCTTGCGCATTTAAACTGTTTTAACAGCATTATGCTGCATCGCAACAATACGGATTATATGGGTGTCTTGGCCGAAGTCAAGAGAATTTTTGTGCGCCGCAGCAAGTCGAGGAAAAGCTTGTCTTATCAGGCGTTTGTGCAGCCTTACGACGTGCCGGGTCAGGCGATGCCCCGGGGGCTTTCGGCAAGGCGACGCTCGATCACGCGGATCACGCAACCGGCGGCGCAGATGATCGCGCTGGTCGCAAGGAGCAGGGTGAGCATCCGGTCCCAAGCCATGGTGCTGCCCACCACTGCGGTGACCAGCGGCGGGCTGACGAACTGGCCGAAATTCGAGCCCTGGTTGATCATGCCCTGCACGGTGCCCACCTGGGCGGGGGTGCGCGCGTGGGTTTGCGCCGAGGACATCACCGATCCGGGCAGGATGCCGACGGAAAACGAGAACGCGACGCAGCCCAGGTAGCGGATCGCGTCCGGCAGGGCGGGCGCGAAGATGATCATGCAGGTCAGTGCCGTGGCCAGTCCGGCCAGGCACACATTGGTGCCGCGTCTGAATCCGTGCTGCATGAGGGTGCCGCCCAACAGGTTGCCGGGCACATTGGCCGCCACCACGAGGGCGGTCAAGAGCGAGGCGACGCCGAGCGGCGTGTTGCGCTCGCCGACCATGAAGGTGGGCAGCCAGACCATGATGGCGTAATAGTTGAAGGCATAGCAGCCGAAGGCCAGCGCGATCCACCACGGGCCGGCTTTCCTGAGCGGACCCGCCGACGCGCGCCACGTGGCGGTGCCGGCGGCCGCTGGCGGATGGTAGGCATGGCGCAGGGTGTAGAGCAGCGCCAGGGCCGCCACCGCGCAGGCCACCGTGGCCAGCCACAGCGCGCGCCAGCCGAGCGTCTGGATGAACAGTGGCGCCAACAGCATGCCCAGCGTGGTGCCGGCAGGCATGTAGCCGCCCCAGAAACTGAACACGCGGTTGCGATCCGCGGGCGCGGTCGATTGCATGATCAGGCCCGGCGCGGCCACGACGATCGACAGGAATCCGACGCCTTCGAGAAAACGGCTTGCGAGCAGCCATTGCGCGCCCGGGGCGAACGCGCCGACGGCGCCGCCGAGGGCGAGCAGGCCCAGGCCCGCCATGCACAGCCGCCAGGCGCCTACCCGGGCGGTGAACAGACCCATGAAGATCGAGGCGACCATGCCGAGCGTGTTGAACGCCGACACCAGCCAGCCGGATTGTGCGAGCGTGAGCGCGAATTCGCCGCGCAAGGCCGGGATCGCCGGCGGCAACTTGCCGATGTAGATCGCTGCAACCACGCCCAGCAGGAGGGCGACGATCGCCCCTTTCCAGTGGGTGCGGATCATTCGACGATGCGCTCCGAGACGCCCGCCGACGTGAAACTCGCCATGTCCGCGAGAAACGCTGCCGCGGCGCGCACCAGCGGGTAGGCGAGCGCCGCGCCGGTGCCCTCACCGAGCCGCAGATCGAGCGACAGCAGGGGGGTTGCGCCGAAGTGCCGCAGCATCGCGCCATGCCCGTTCTCGCCCGAAAGGTGCGCGAAGACGCAGTAGTCCGGCACTGCCGGATCGAGCGCCTCTGCCACCAGGAGCGCGGCGCCCGCGATGAAGCCGTCGACCAGGATCACCATGCGCGAACGCGCGGCGCCGAGAAAGGCCCCGGCCATCATGGCGATCTCGAACCCGCCCAGGGCGGCCAGCACATCCAGCGGGGCCAGCGCTCCCGAATGCAGGGCCAGGGCGCCTTGCACCACCGCGCGCTTGCGGACCAGGGCTGCGTCACCGAGCCCGGTCCCGCGGCCCACGCATTGATCCACCGGGAGGCCGGTCAGGCGCGCCATCAGGGCGCTGGCCGCGGTCGTGTTGGCGATGCCCATCTCGCCGAAGGCCACCACGTTGGTGCCGGCTTGCGCCAGATCGTTCACCAGCGCCTCGCCGAGGGCCAAGGCGCGCACGGCTTCCTCGCGCGACATGGCGCACTCCCGCGCGAGGTTGCGCGTGCCGTGGCCGAGCTTGCGGTCGATCAGGGCGGGATGCGGGTCGAATCGATGGTTGACGCCGGCATCGACCACGCGCAGCGTCAGGCCCGCGTTGGCTGAGAACACGTTGGCCGCCGCGCCGCCGCCGAGGTAGTTCATCACCATCTGCCAGGTGACGTCCTGCGGATAGAGCGAGACGCCCTCGGCGGCGACGCCATGGTCTGCGGCGAATACCAGCAGGTGCGGGGCAGTCAGCACCGGCGCTTCGGCGCGCAGGATGAGCCCGATGCGCGCGGCGAGCGTTTCGAGCCCGCCGAGGGCGCCGAGCGGCTTGGTCTTGCCGTCGATGCGTGCCGCGAGTTGCGCGGCCAGCTGCGGGTCCGCGATGCGTACGATCTCCGTGCCGCTCACGCGCTGTCCTGGTGTGCCAATGCGGCGCGCAGGCACGCGGCGCACATGCAGCCGGCCAAGGTGGGCTCAATGCGTTCCAGCGGCGGCAGGGCCGCGCACCAGCAGACGGCGGCGTGCGCATGACATTCGAAGGCCGTGCCGCAGCGTGCGCAGGCAGGGCGCGCCGTTTGTGCGGGGAGAGGGGCGGAGGAGCGCATGAGATGGACGGTGGAGACGCCGCGCTCCCGATTCTATGGCACTTGAATATCCGGCCCATGGCCGCATGCGCGCGCGGGTCCGCCAGAGGCACGACGCTGTGCCGCGTCTTGCGCCAGTGGAGAAGCGCCGCTTCCTCACGACACATTGTTGTTTGGGCATCCCCTTGAAAAATTCCGCCGTGGGCCCACCTTCGACTGCATCGCGGAGCCAACCGCCAACCCATTTCGACGACGGAGAAACGACCATGAACATGCTCTATTCCTATGCGCGCCGCAGTCCCATCGAGACCGCCTTCGGCGAACTCCTTGGTGCATTGGCGCAGCGCCCGGCGCGACCTGCGGCGAATGTCCGGGCGATTCCGTTCGAAGTCACCGAGCAGGGCGCAAGCTATGTGGTGGCGGCGGACCTGCCCGGGTTTCGCAAGGAAGACATCGCGGTCGAAATCGACGGCGCACGCGTGACCATCACCGCGGAAGCGAAGGGCGAGCGCGCTCCCTCGGAAGGCGATCGTATTTTGTATACGGAGCGCCACGCGGGCCGCGCGGTACGCAGCTTCGAACTCGGCGTCGATATCGATCAGGACCGTGCGCTGGCCAAGTATGTGGATGGCGTGCTCACGCTCACGCTGCCGAAAAAAGTTGTCGAAACCCGGAAACTTTTGGCGGTGCAGTAGCTCAAAGCTGTATCTGCTTTTACGGGCAGTGCGCTGGCGGTGGCTCCTTCCCCTGAAACACCGCCGGCACCCGTCCTTCACGTTCGCGTGACGCTTTCCGGTGCGACCTCCTCCCGCATCTGATGGCGCGGGCGGGGCGGAATCCGGTTCCCCTGCCGGATCCCGCGATTTTTCATAGGCGCTTCCGGTTATCCGGAAGCGCCTTTTTCTTTTTGCGCGTGCCCACCGATGCGAGCCACATCCCATGGCCGGTCGCCAGGTCCGAACGCGAGCCCGTGTTTTACGCGCGGTTACAATCCGCCACGCCGGTCGCGTCCACTCTGCGGCAAGTGCCCGGAAAACCGCCGATGACGCGCGGAACCGCGCACGGCGTGCGACATCGACAACCTCCCTTTACCGGATACGGGTTCATGACAGCCGAACAAGCCAAAGTCCCTCCTGCGGTGCAGGCCTCCATCCTGGCGGAGGCACTGCCCTACCTGCGCCGTTTTCACGGCAAGACCATCGTGGTCAAGTACGGCGGCAACGCCATGACCGACCTCAAGCTGCAGCAGCAGTTCGCGCATGATGTGGTGATGTTGAAGCTGGTGGGGCTCGACCCGGTGGTGGTGCATGGCGGCGGACCGCAGATCGAGCAGCGCCTCGCGCAACTCGGCATCAAGAGCGAATTCGTGCAGGGCATGCGCGTCACCGACGCCGCCACCATGGATGTGGTGGAAATGGTGCTCGGCGGCACCGTCAACAAGGACATCGTCACCCTCATCAATCAGGCGGGCGGCAAGGCGGTGGGGTTAACGGGCCAGGACGGCGGCTTCATCCGCGCCAAGAAGCTGATGATGCCGGACCGCGACCGGCCCAACGAATTCATCGACATCGGCCAGGTGGGCGACATCGAGTCGATCGATCCGTCGGTGATCGATACCCTGGAAGCCGGCGGCTTCATTCCGGTGGTGGCGCCGATCGGCGTGGGCAGGGATGGCGAGAGCTACAACATCAACGCCGACGTGGTGGCGGGCAAGCTGGCCGAGATCCTGCGGGCCGAGAAGCTGGTGTTGCTGACCAATACGCCGGGCGTGCTCGACCGCGACGGCAAGCTGCTCACCAACATCACGCCGCGCGATATCGACGCCATGGTGGCCGACGGCACGCTCTCCGGCGGCATGCTACCCAAGATCGCCTCTGCGCTCGACGCAGCGCGCTCCGGCGTGCACGGCGTGCACATCATCGACGGACGGGTGGAGCACGCGCTTCTGCTGGAAATCCTCACCGACCAGGGCGTGGGCACCCTCATCCGCAGCAAATGACCCGCGCGGCGCGCCGGGCGCCCTGCGGCCGGCCTCAGAGCAGCCTGGCGATGTCGCGGATGTCTTCCTCGAACATTTCGCCCAGGTCGATCCGGGCGACGCGGCTGTCGCGCCCGATCACATAGACCTGGGGCAAGCCGCGCCGCAGGCGGTAGATGCGTTCATAGGCCGGGTTGAGCATGCCGGCGCGGAAACTGTAACCCTTGGCGCGCATGTAGTCCGCGGCGGCCTTGGCGGACTTGTCGATCGATACGGCCAGTATCTCGAGGCCGCGCGCCTGGTGCGCGCGGTGCAGGGCTTCCATATGCGGATTCTGCTTGGCGCAGAACGGGCACCAGGTGGCCCAGAACTCCAGCATGACCACCTTACCCTTGAGCACCGCTGGATCGAACGCGCTGCCGTCGAGCAAGGCGAGCGGCGGCAGGTGCACCACCTCGCCCTGGTCCCATGCGGCTGCCGCGGGACCGGCCAGCAGGGTGGCGGAGGCGGTGGCGAGGAACTGGCGGCGGCTGGTCATGGGATCACTGGAACTCGATGGCGTCTGCAATGGCCTTGATGCCGGCCTGGGCGCAGGCTTCGTCGGCATCGCCGCCCGGCGCGCCGGAGACGCCGATCCCCCCCAGAACGGCGCCCCCCGCCTCGATCGGCAGCCCGCCGCCGAACGCCGCTACGCGCGGCGTGGCGCGCAGTCCGCTCATCGGTTTGCCCGCCTGGGTTTCCGCTGCCAATGCGCCGGTGCCGATGCGAAAGCTCGCCGCCGTCCACGCCTTGTTGGTCGCCACATCGACCGTGTGCGCGCCGCCGAAGCGGTCGCGCAGCAGTACCTGCAGCGTTCCGGCGCGATCCACCACGGCCACCGCCACCTGGTAGCCGCCCTTGCGGCAATGCTCGAGCGCCGCGCGCGCAGCGGTCAACGCGGTCTCCGGGGTCAACTGCCGCGTGTTGAAGGTCGCTGCCGGCTGCGCGTGGGCGCCTGCGGCGAGGACGCAGGGCAGCAGGGCGCGGAGGATTGTCGTCGGTGTCATCGTGCCATTCCCGGGTTGCCTTTCACGCCTGTCAGGCGCGGCAGGTTCAGCTTGACCGGCCGGACCACTTTTTTGGCGCGCAGGTAGCCGGCGACGACGTCCCAGACCGGCTCGCCGGCGGCGCCCTCGGCGACCGGCGCCCAGCCCGCCACCTTGTACTTCCTGTCCGCCTCGATCGGCTTGCCGGCCAGGCGCATGTCGGAAATCCGCCCGCCCATCTTCGCCGCCGGATCACAGGCATAGGTCATGCCGCCTACCCGGACCATGTCGCCGCCTTGCTGGTAGTAGGGATCGGGATTGAACAGGTTGTCCGCCACGTCCTCGAGGATGGTCTTGATCTGCGCGCCGGTGAATTCGTTCTGAGTGACGTGCGGATAGGTGATCGCCGTCTGGTCCATCAGGTGGTCCATGGTGATCGCCTGGCCGGGCAGCAGACTGGTGCCCCAACGGAACCCGGGCGAGAAAGCGATCTGCGCGCCCTTGACCTCCATGAGCGCATCGAGGATCACCTGGTCGAGGGTGCCGTTGAAGTTGCCGCGTCGGTACAACAGGCCCTCGGTGATGGCGAGCTTCTCGCCCAGCTTTTCCTTGTGGGGCGCACGCACACGCTCGATCAGCGCCTGCATCTCGGCGTCGGCCTTGAGGTAATTGGCGAATACCGGCAGCAGGCGGTAGCGGAAGCCGGCGACCCGACGGTCCCGCACCTCCAGGTCGAGCACGCCCAGGAACTTGGCGTTGCTGCCGGCGTTGGTCACCAGCGTCTGGCCGCCGGGGTTGTTCACGATCAACGGTTGCGGCATGCCGTCATGGGTATGGCCACCGAGAATGGCGTCGATGCCTGCGATCCGCGAGGCCATCTTCAGGTCCACGTCCATGCCGTTGTGAGAGAGCAGGATCACCGCGGCCGCACCCTTGGCGCGCGCCTCGTTGACGGTTTTCTGCAGGTTCTCCTCCTGGATGCCGAAGTTCCACTCGGCCACCATGTGGCGCGGATTGGCGATGGGTGTGTACGGAAAGGCCTGGCCGATGATCGCCACCGGCACGCCGTTCATCTCCTTCATCACCCACGCCGGGAACACCGGGTCGCCGAAGTCCGCGGTGCGGATGTTCTGCGCCACGAAATCGACCTTGCCCTTGAAGTCTTGCGCGACCACCTCCTCGACGCGCCTGGCCCCGAGAGTGAATTCCCAGTGGCCGGTCATGACATCGACGCCCAGAAGCTTGCAGGCGTCGATCATGTCCTGGCCGCGCGTCCACAGCGCCGTAGCCGAGCCCTGCCAGGTGTCGCCGCCGTCGAGCAGCAGGGCGCCGGGCCGGTCGGCGCGCAGCATCTTGACCAGCGTGGCCAGGTGGGCGAACCCGCCGGTCTTGCCATAGAGCTCCGCCGCGCGGGCGAAGTCGAGGTGGGTGAGGGCATGTGCGGTCGCCCCGGCGAGGTCGCGGACATCGCCCCGCGGGGCCATGGCCGGGCGGAGTTTGAAGTAATTGAGGAGCGCATCGCCGACCAGATGCGGCGGGCGACCGAGGGCGTCGCCGATGCCGAGATTGACATCCGGTTCGCGGAAATACACCGGCAGCAGTTGCGCATGGCAGTCGGTGAAGTGCAGCAGATGCACGTTTCCGGACGCCCTGAGGTCATACAAGCCGCCCCCGGGGCCGGCCGCCCGGGCGTCGCGGCCGCCCAGGACCATGCCGCTTGCCGACGCGGCGGCGATGGCGTTGAGGAATTCGCGACGGTTCATCGGGTGCCCTTGAGCAGGCCTGGCGTTGCGCGCGGCGCAGGCGCGTGGCCCGGGCTATTGATTGACGGGCGACGCCGGGTCCAGCAGCAGCGCGGTGAGGTGCTTGATCTGCTGCTCGGTCAGGATGCTGTTGTGGCCGAAGCGCGGCATGTTCGAGCAGGCTGTGAACGCCTGCGGGTTGTAGATCTTGCCGTAGGTGTAGCGCTGCATGGCTTCCGAGTTGCCGCGCAGCTTGCCGTAATTGAGCAAAGGCGGGCCGATGGTGCCGAAGGAGATTTCCTCGCGGGTGATCTGGTGGCAGGCATAGCAGTTGCCGCCCGCGGGGCTGGCCGGATTGTCGGAGAACTGCTTGCCCACGCCGGACTGGGCGATCTTTTCGCCCTCCCGCCAATCGCCCAGCAGTTTGCCGTCCGCGGGGTACCTGATCAGCGCCTGCTGCGCCTTTTCCATGCGTTCCAGTTCCGCCACCGGAGGCTTCTTGTCCGGCGCAGCGCTGCATGCAGCCTGCGGCTGATCCTGGTCGAGGCGGTCAAGCTTGGCCTGGCCGCGTTCCTTGAACGAAGCGCGCAGGACATCGGCGGCCTGGCGCGACAAGTCGGCGTCCGACACGGTCGCGCACCCCGCTGCTGCCGCGACGGCGAGCATGCCGGACAAGGCCCGGTAAATCGATTTCATGTGGACTCCTTGGCCGGGGCCATATCAGCGCTTGATGGCCGGCGCGTTGAACTCGGCGCCGTTGGCGTTGCGCGCCAGGAAAGTGGTGAGTGCGATCGACGCGTCGGATGCGAACTCGAGTTCCGGAAAGCGCTGCTGCCGGAAACAATCGAACAGGCGCCACTGGAACGTGCGCAGTTCGCCTTGCGAGACGCGATAAGCGGGCCAGGTGGTATAGGCGCGCTGCGCGTCCTTGGCCTCGGTCAGGTTCGGCAGGTCCTGCAGGCGGATGCGTTTGCCGGATTCGGAATGACAGGTCGCGCATGAAAAGTCGTGCGGACCGCCGCGGAAGAAGAACATCTTCCTGCCCAAGGCATAGGCCTCGCGTTCCTTGGGATGGTTCTGCGGGACGTTCATCTTCACGCCCTTCGACTCCGCCGTGACGTAGGCCACCAGGGCCTCGTTGTCGGCCCGGTCGGTGCCGTTGCCGAACGGCTTCGTGCGCGCCTCGGCCGCGGAGAGGCCTTGCAGGGTCACGCGGCAGTGCGCGAGCCGGGTTTCCAGGTCCATCACCCGCCCGGCGTCGGCGAAGTAGCGCGGCAGTTCCGCGTAGGCGCCGGCAACCACGCCCGGTCCGCGCCCGAGATCGCAGGCCTCCAAGGATGCGTTTTTCGGGCCGGCCCGTTTTTTCCACAGGTCCTCGCCGCGCGCCTCCCAGAGGTCGGCCGGGTTGCCGCCGGCCAAGGCCTGGCGATATTCCTCGATCTTCCTGATCGTGTCGTCACCGGATTGCGCGGCGGCGCCCTGCTGGAACAGGCAGGCGGCGGCGAGCGTCGACAGGGTTCGCTTCAAAGCGGATTTCATGCGCGTCTCCTCGCTTGGCAACCGCCGGTGCGGTGTGCCCGGGGCCGGCCTCTGGCGGGCCGGTACCCCCTTACTCATGCTGCGACAGTTGCCTCGTCGGTGCGTTTGTCGCCCTTGTTGTCCACCCAGGTGATGACGACCTTGTCCCCGGCCTTGGCGCCGCCGAACTGGAACTGCAGGTAGGGGTTCTTCGAAACGGCGGGGCCCCATTGCGCCGACAGGACGGTTTTGCCGTTGTGGGTGGCGGTGACTTCCTGGATGAAATGTGCCGGGACGACCTTGCCGGTCGAGTCGCGGCGTTGGCCGGTTTCCATCTCGTGGGCCATCAGTACGCGGACGATGGTTTTTTCGCCTTCGATCTTGGCGCGGATGCGCATCGGGTCTGCCATTGCTGTTCTCCTGATCTTGTGAGCGGGGACGGCGATTGCCCTGTGCTCAGCCGCCGCAGCCGCCCAGGGTGACCTTGATCTCGCGCGTGGCGACGAAGTACCTGCCGTCCGCCCGGATGAGCGCGTGCACCTGCGAGGTTTCACCCATCTTTACCCGGGTGCTGACGCTGGGATCGGTGCCCGTCGGGATGTTGAACAAGGCGGCCAGCGTATTGGGGTTCTTGTCGATCAGGATGGCGATCGACTCGGTCTTGGGGATGTTGCTGGTCACGCTGACAGGCACGACTGCGCCATTTTCCGCGATCTCGGGGGTCGACCCCCAGTTGATGTCCTTGGTGGCCGCCGTTCCCGCGCCTCCCAGGCTCTTGACAACGCTGTCGACGCCCTTGACCGAAAACGCGGCCTGGTTCCACGCGGCGTGCGCCGCGCCAGGACGGATCAGGCCAGCAGCCACGAACATGCCGAAAATCGCCGACGCCGAACCCTGCTTGAGCGCCTGGCGCCGCGCTGCATTGATTTCATCCATGTGCTTCTCCAGATTGACGGCGGTATTGGATATCGACTAATGATTTTACCGGTTGCGCCGCCGCTCGGCGCTATTCGGGCGTTCCCTTGAGAATCCAGCGCGCCAGCAGCAGCGCGTCGGCCTCGTTGAGGCCTGCGGAGGCGGGCATGGGGATATCTCCCCATACGCCGGCGCCACCGTCGCGGATTTTCTGCGCGAGATAGGTTTCGGCGCGCTCGCTGGACCGGTACTTTTCGGCCACCTGGCTGAATCCTGGACCGACGAGCTTGCGGTCGAGGCCGTGGCAGCCCAGGCATGCCGAGCGCGCCGTGAGGGACTTGACGGCGGCGAACTCGCCGGCTGGGTTGTCCTCGCTGCGCTGCGGGCCGGTCTTCTGGCCGCGGGCGGCGCCAAGGTTGCGCGTCTGCTCGTGCAGGTTGCCATGCGAGCCGCGCGCATGGTCCGGCAGGCTGGAGGCCACCCTGGGCGAGTCGGCGCAGTTGCGCATGCACGCGGTGTTGCGTACATCGGGCCTGCCGGTCGGTAGCCAAAGGCCATGGGCGGTCGACTTGCCGTTGCGGTTCGGCAGCATGGCCTGCACCGACCTGATGTTGGCGTCCGAGAGCGTGAAGTCGGCGGGCAGGACGTCGGCCAAGTTGAGGATGTAGGCCGTCACCGCATATACCTCGTCGGCGCTCAGGGTGCGGGGATTGTTCCATGGCATCGCGCGGTGGATGTAATCCCACAGCGTAGAGAGGGTGGACAGCTTCATCATGGTGCTACGCTGCGACTCCGTGCCTTTGGCAAGCGCCTCGACGCGGCCGCTCTGCATGTCCTTTTTCGTGGTGCCGCCGATCACCGGCGGAAACACCTCGTTGGATTCGCCGAACACGCCATGGCAGGACGCGCACTTGGCTTCCCAGATGTCCTGGCCCCTGGCGACACTGCCGGAACCCGCGGGCAGGCCCTTGAAGTCGGGGCGCACGTCTATATCCCATGCGCGCAGTTCGTCCTGGGTGGCGGCGCGCCCGATGCCGCTCCAGGTCGCCGGCTTGCCCTGCGCCGCAACGTAGGCGCAGGCAAGCAGCGCGGGCAGCGCGAGCAGCGTCGACCAGCGGGCCGCCCTAGACCTGGACATTGCTGACCTCGCCGGACGCCGCGATTTTCCAGGACTGAATGGCGTTGTTGTGATAGATCGAGCGGGTGCCGCGCACGGCGCGCAGTTGGCGCATCTGCGGCTGCACATAGCCGGTTTCGTCGATGGCGCGGCTCTGCAGGACGGCAGGCTCGCCGTTCCAGCGCCAGGCGAGGGAGAAGCGCGTCAGGCATTTCGACAGGATGGGCGTCTCGAGGCGCGCGGTCTGCCAGTTCCGGCCGCCATCGAAGCTCACATCCACGCGCCGCACCTTGCCGCGCCCGCTCCATGCCAGCCCGGTCACGTTGATGGTGCCGCGGTCGAGCAGGGTCTGCCCGCCCGAAGGGGTGGTGATGACCGACTTGCATTCCTGGATCGAGGTGTATTGCCGGTGCCTTCCGTCGGGCATCATGTCGACGTAGTGCAGCACCTCTTCGCGTGTGCCGTAGGGGGCGTCGCCGACCTCGATGCGCCGCAGCCATTTGACCCAGGAAACCCCCTGCACGCCGGGAACCACCAGGCGCAGCGGATAGCCATTCTCGGGGCGCAGCATCTCCCCGTTCATGCCGTAACACAGCAGGACTTCGCCGGACTCCACCAGTTCCATCGGGATGGTGCGGGTCAGCCCCGACCCATCGCCGCCCTCGGCCAGGACATAGCGGCCCCGTTTCGTGTCGGCGCCGCAGAATGCGAGCACATCGCGCAGCGGCACGCCGGTGAACTCGCTGCAGGACAACATGCCGTGGGTGTATTGCACGGTCGGCACGGCGACGTTGCCCCATTCCATGCCGGTGTTCGCGCCGCACTCGATGAAATGCATGCGCGATACCGGAGGCATGCGCAGCAGGTCATCGATGGTGAACACCGAGGGGCGCTTGAGGAGCTTCTCGTCCGCGCCGTTGACCATCAGGCGGTGTTTCGAGGGATCGAGGTCGTGCCAGCCCTGGTGGTGGCGTTCGAAATGCAGCCCCGAGGCGGTGATGATGCCGAACATGCCCTGCAGCGGCGAGAACGAGACCGAGGCCGCGGCCACCCGCGTCAGCCCCGGCGACTCGCGTCGTATCAGGTTGCGCTCGTAGCGGGAGGGCTGGCCGTACCCGTTAGTGGCGACCGGCTGCCCGAGGGATGTCGCATGCGGCTGCGGCTCGGTGATCAGGCGTTCCCCCGCATTTTGGGCTAGCGCGGCGGTGGCTCCGGTGACGACGGCCCCCGTGCCGGCCGCCGCCAGCAAGGCACCGCGCAGGAAGTCGCGTCGCCCCGACGCAACGGCCCGTATCTGGGCGGCGTCAAGAAAGCTTTCCGGCGCCCTGCGCAGGCGGCCGGTCATGTGCGGCGAGATCGGGTCCATGGGGTCGGGTGTTGCGTGGGGCCGGCCAAACTTCAGAATATAAGCAAATACTAATTCGTAATGATGCCCTGGTCATGTTGCGGCGCCACATGGGAGACATGAAGGTCGGCGCGTTCAACTGCAGGAGACCAGGCCGTCCACATACCCGGCGGCGCTGCTGCATATGGTCAGCAACTGGCGGCGTGGCGCGCTGCCCTCGGGCGCGAGCCCGAGATGCACCCAGCGGCCGTACTCATGGATCAGTTGGTCGAACAGCACAGGCGAGGCAGCCAGGGCGCGCGCCGCCTCCAGCGGTGTCCCGAACCCTGCGCAGGTGAAGTCGACCGCCAGGCCGAGCACGTGGCGCGATTGGGGGGCGCCCCCGACGGCGGCATTGAGCGCGGGGCAGCGGTATCCACTGCTGATGGCAATGTCGTGTCCGAGCACACCCAACACCTGTTCCATCGCGGTGGCCAGCCGGGCCAGGTTGCCGACATGGTCGGGCGCGGGGTTGTTATCGATGCCAAGCCGCTCGGCGGTGTCGGACCTGATCAGCCGGGCCAGTGTGAAGTTGGGCGACAATCGCATGGCCTGGAAGTTTAATCACGCCGCCTCCACTCCGACACGCCCGCCTTGCACCCCGACCGCAATCGCACCCTCTGGTTGTTCGATCTCGACGACACCTTGCATCGTGCCACGCCGCACATATTCGACCGCATGAACCACGCGATGACGGCGTACGTGATGCGTCACCTCGGACTGGAGGAGCCGGCCGCGAATGAATTGCGGCGGGAGTATTGGCAGCGCTACGGGGCCACCCTTCTCGGCCTGATGCGCCGGCACGCGGTGGATCCGGACCATTTCCTGCGCGAGACACACCAGTTTCCCGACCTCGATCGACTGCTCGACTATGACCGCCCGTTGCGCCGGCTGCTCAAGACCCTGCCCGGCCGCAAGATCATCGCCTCGAACGCGCCGCGCCATTATGTCGATGCGGTCCTGGCGGCCATGGGGGTCACGCCCCACTTGCACGCCATCGAAACCATCGAATCCATGCGCTATGTGCCCAAGCCGGCGCGTTCGTCGCTCGCGCGCATCCTGCGCCGCCATCGTGGCCTCGCCCGCCGGGTGGTGATGGTCGAGGACAACCTCGACAATCTCAAGACGGCGCGCCGCCTCGGGCTCACCACGATATGGGTGTCGCGCGACCCCGGCCGACCGGCCTTTGTTGACGTCAAGCTCAAATCGGTGCTTCAATTGAGTAAGCACTCACGCATGCCGTGGCGTCGTCAGACGGCAAGCCGATGAGGTTCGAGTTCGCTGCAACTTCCTTGGTGACCAGGACAAGATGGCCCGCTCCGGAGAACGCAAGACGCAGATCCTGCAACTGATCGCGCAGATGCTGGAGTCCCCGAAAGGGGAGAAGATCACCACGGCTTCCCTGGCGGCGCGGCTGCAGGTGTCGGAGGCGGCGCTCTACCGGCATTTCGCCAGCAAGGCGCAGATGTTCGAAGGGCTGATCGAATTCATCGAGGCCTCGCTGTTCGGCCTGATCAACCGCATCACCGCCGACGAGGCCGACGGATTGCGCCAGGTGCATGCGATCGTCAGCATGACGCTGCGTTTCGCGGCGCAAAATCCCGGCATGACCCGTGTCCTGATCGGCGATGCGCTGGTCAACGAGAACGAGCGCCTCCAGGCCCGCATCAACGCGCTGTCCGAAAAGCTGGAAGCCAGCCTCAAGCAGTCCATCCGCATCGCGGTCACCCAGGGGAGCATTCCTGCCTCGGTGGATGTCGGCGCGCAGGCCAACGCGCTTCTTTGCTATGTGATCGGCCGCTGGCACCAGTTCGCCAAGAGCGGCTTCAAACGCTCTCCCGTCGAGGGGCTGGACCGGCAGTTGCCGCTGCTCCTGGGCTAGGGGAAAGGGCGCAGACGGGGCCAAAAGGCGCAGCCGTGTCCCCAGGCTAGGCCGTGTCCTCAGGCGCAAACCGCGCAGGCGCTGTCTTTCCTGAGACGCACCTGCCGCCATTCCATCGACAGCCCGTCGAGCAGCAGCAGCCGCCCGTTGAGACTCTCGCCGACATCGGCCAGTATCTTCAGGGCTTCGGCAGCCTGCACCGCGCCGATGATGCCGGTGATCGGCGCGAACACGCCCATGACCGCGCAGCGGGTCTCGTCGACCTCCTGGCCCTCCGGAAACAGGCAGTGATAACAGGGGGCGTCGGGCTTGCGCATGTCGAAGACGCTGACCTGCCCGTCGAAACGGATTGCCGCACCGGAGACCAGAGGCCGCGCGTGGCGCACACAGGCCCGGTTGACCGCGTGCCGGGTGGCGAAGTTGTCGCAGCAGTCCAGCACGACGTCGGCGCTGGCCACCAGGTCGTCCAGCAGGGCGCCCTCGGCGCGTCTCTCCAGCGCGATCACTTCGACGCCTGGATTGTATTCGCCCAGCGTCCGGCGCCCCGAGGCCGCCTTCGGCAGCCCGACGCTGTCGCTGCGATGCAGGATCTGGCGCTGCAGATTGGTAAGGTCGACCGAGTCCCCGTCGGCCAGCGTGATGCGTCCGACGCCGGCGGTGGCAAGATACAGGGCGGCCGGCGAACCCAGGCCGCCGGCGCCGATCACGACGGCGTGGCCGGCAAGAAGGCGTTCCTGCCCCTCGATGCCTACCTGCGGCAGTAGGATGTGGCGCGAGTAGCGCAGCAGCTGTTCGTCGTTCATGGGCATCACCCGGTGCAAGCGGCGCGACCGCCGGCGAAAAAAAGGGGCCGCGCGGCCCCTTTTTCAGGCCCGCGGGCACCGGTTACTTCTTGACCTCGGCCGTCTTGGGCGGCAGTTCCTTCGATTTTTCCCCCTTGACCGGGAGACCCTTGAGGAGGTTCATGGCCTGCTGGAACTGGAAGTCATCCTTGCTGCCGGTTTCGAACCGCACCGGCGGCTTGGAATCATCCCTCTTCTCGTCGGCCTTGCCCTCGGGTACCGCGGCCTTCCTCTCGGCGTCGGGATCCTTGTCGTTGGTCAGGTGGTTGGCCAGGTCGGCCTCGCGCATGCGGGTGTTGCGCACCGCGCCCTCGGCGGTTTCGGCGACGATCCAGTCCGGAATGATGCCCTTGGCCTGGATCGAGCGTCCGGAGGGCGTGTAGTAGCGCGCCGTGGTGAGCTTCATGCCGGCGCCGTTGGAAAGATTGATCTTGGTCTGCACTGACCCTTTGCCGAACGTGGTCTGGCCCATCACCACCGCGCGCTTGTGGTCTTGCAGGGCGCCGGCGACGATTTCGGAGGCCGACGCCGAGCCGTCGTTGACCAGCACGACGATGGGCACCGTCCGGACCGCGGCGGGCAGCCCGCGCAGGGCATCTTCCCGGTTGCGGAATGAGTATTCCTCGGGAGTCGCCATGTACTCGTGCTTGGTGTCGGGCAGCCGTCCGTTGGACGATACCACCAGGGTGCGCGGTTCCAGAAAGGCCGCAGAAACGCCGATGGCGGTATGCAGGAGGCCACCCGGGTTGTTGCGCATGTCCAGTATCAGCCCGCTCAGCTTGCCGTTGGACTCCTTGTACATGCGCTCAATGGCGCGCGCCAGGTCTTCGACCGTGCGCTCCTGGAACTGGGTCAGGCGGATGTGCGCATAGCCGGGTTCGATCAGCCGGGCCTTGACACTTTGCACACGGATGACCTCGCGCACCAGCGTGAATTCCAGCGGCCGGTTCTCGCCCTTGCGCGCGACGGTGAGCTTGATCGGCGTCTTCGGCTTGCCGCGCATCCTCTTGACCGCGTCGCCCAGCGAGATGCCCTTGGTGGATACGTCGTCGATCTTGACGATCAGGTCACCGGCCTTGATGCCCGCTTTCGCCGCCGGCGTATCCTCTATTGGGGACACCACCTTGACGTAGCCGTCCTCGGTGCCGACTTCAATACCGAGGCCGCCGAATTCCCCGCGGATGCTGGTTTCGAATTCCTTGTTTTCCTCGGGGTCCAGGTAGGCCGAATGCGGATCCAGTTCGGTGAGCATGCCCTTGACGGCGCCCGTGAGGAGCTTGCGATCCTCAACCGGCTCGACATAGCCTTGCTTGATATTGCCGAACACCTCGGCTAGGGTCTGGATTTCCGGCAGCGGCAGCGGACTGCGGGCTTCGCGCTGGGCGATGGCCGAGAAATTGATGCCCAGCAGGACGCCCGCCACCACGCCCAACCCGACCAGACCGCTGCTCTTCCATTTGCCATTCATGTTTGGCTCCGACGCCTTGCGGCGACCGCGCTGATTCCGGACGGGTCCCGGCACCGTGCCGCACCCGCGAATCGCGCTTCATCTGGACTTCATCACAAGTCGGTTAGTTCCCGACGGTTTCCTCCCGGGGAGCGCCGGCGCCACCAACGGAAAGACCGACGAACCCGAGAAAACCCGACGAATGACTTATGCCTGCCGACTGGCCGTCCAACGACTATTTTTTGGCCCAGGATAGCGGGTCGAAAGGCTTGCCATGATGCCGCAATTCAAAGTATAGACCCGTTTCCACATTGCCCCCGCTACTGCCCACGCGGGCGATCGAATCGCCGCTTGCGACCGCGTCGCCGACCTGGCGGAACAGGGTTTCATTGTTGCCGTATATGCTCAGGTAGTCGCTGCCGTGGTCGACGATGATGAGGTTGCCGAAGCCGCGCATCCAGTCGGCGAACACTACCCGGCCGGAAGCGATCGAGCGCACTTCCTCGCCCTGCTGGGCGCGGATGAATACGCCTTTCCAGGTAGTGCCGCCACCCTCCCGCTGGCTTCCGAATCGCCCGGACAGCTCGCCCCGGGCGGGCAGGCGCAGCCTGCCGCGCAGCGCCGCGAAATTGCCGGCAAACCCGGCTTCCGGCAACGCCTCGTTGCGCCTGCCGTCGCGGCGCGGCGCGTCCGCCGGCGCCTTCGGCTGGGCCAGGCGGGCGAGCTTCTCGATCAGTTCGGTGAGGCGTTTTTCGTTGCGTTCCAGGGTGGACACCTCGCGCCGCTGCGAGCGTATTTGCGACGCCAGACGTTCGAGCACCTTCTTGCGCGCCTCCGATTCGCGGGACAACTGCTCGCGCTCGCTGCGCTGACGGGTCTCGATTTCGGCCAACTGTGCGGTTTTTTCGCGCGCCTCGCCGGCCAGGCGTTGCAATTCCTGTAGGTTGGCGCGCAGGCTGCCGATCAGGCGCGCGTGGGCGCGCGAAATGTAACTCGCGTAGTGGATTTCGCGCGCCGCAGCCCCCGGGCTTTCGCCTGAAAACAGCATCTGCACATAGCCGCGTTCGTGCTTGATGTACTCGTCATGGATCAGGCGCGAGAGCCGGGCATTCTGGGCGCTGGTCGATTCGCCCAGCGCGCGGCTCTTGCGGGCAAGCTCCTGGAGCTGCGCTTCGGCGGCCTTTTTCTGCTCGGACAGGTCGCGCAGGGCGCGATTGGCCTCGGAAATCGCCCGCTCCGACTCGCGCAGCGAGTCGGCAGCCTCGGCGCGATTGCCTTCGGCGCGGTCGATGTCGCGCTTGAGCGCATCGATGCGCCCGCGCAGTTCCTTGAGTTCCTCGGCGTTGCCGCCCTGCGCCAGGGCGGGCCGGACCGCAGCCGGCAGTGCCGCGCATGCGAGCACGACCGCCAGCGTCCGGAGCCGGCGCGGCACGCGGTTCAGGCCCGCGCCTTGCCCTGCGCGGCCACCGCGGCCTGGGCGCGCGCGATTTCTTCGGGATCGGCCAGGTAATAGTTGCGTATCGGCCGCAGGTCGGCATCGAGGTCGTAGACCAGCGGCTGGGCGGTCGGGATGTTGACGCCGACGATTTCATCGTCGCCGACGTTGTCCAGATACTTGACCAGGGCCCGCAGGCTGTTGCCGTGCGCGGCGATGAGCACGCGCTGGCCGCTCTTGACCGCCGGCGCGATTCGCTCGTTCCAGAACGGCAATACCCGGGCGACGGTATCCTTGAGGCACTCGGTAGCCGGCAGCAGCCGCGGGTCAACGCCGGCGTAGCGCGGGTCGAAGCGCGGATGGCGCGGGTCATCGTCGGCGAGCGGATTGGGCGCGATGGCATAGGCGCGCCGCCAAATCAGCACCTGGGCATCGCCATATTTGGCGGCGGTCTCCGCCTTGTCCAGGCCCTGCAGGGCGCCGTAGTGGCGCTCGTTCAGGCGCCAGTGCTTTTCGGTCGGCAGCCACAACAGATCGAGTTCCTCGAGCGCCGTGTTGAGGGTCTTGACCGCGCGCTTGAGCACCGAGGTGAAGGTGAGGTCGAAGCCGTAACCCTTGTCCTTGAGCAGTCGCCCGGCGCGCCGGGCTTCCTGCATGCCGGCGTCGGTCAGGTCGACATCGGTCCAGCCGGTGAAGCGGTTTTCGCGGTTCCAGGCGGATTCGCCGTGCCGCATCATCACGAGTTTGTACATGGCTTAGGATCGGACCCTAATCGGCAATCGGACGTCGGCCGTTCGACGCCAGTCGATCGACTTCAGTCCACACACACTCTATTTTATAATTGGTGTTTGGTTTGTGCTTGACGGGCATTGATGCCGGCGGCGAGAAAAGTCACTGACGACGTCTTCGACCTGATCGGCAGGTCGGAGGATATCGAGCAGGCGTCCCTGGCGATGAAGGCCATCGCCCACCCGCTGCGGCTAAAAATCCTCTGCCTCCTTTCCGGCGGGGAGATTGCCGTGCAGGAGATTGTGGAGGCTGTCGGCACCTCTCAAAGCAACGTATCGCAGCACCTCGCGATCCTGCGGGAAAAGGACATCCTCAGGGCGCGCAAGGCTTCAAACAAGGTCTATTACCGCATTGCCGATGAACGCATGCTCACCCTGGTGGCCCTGATGCGCCAGGTGTTTTGCGGTGTGCCGGAACGCTAACGCCCCAAGGAATCGAAGTGATTGAAAAGTTCGTGATCGACAACTGGCCGCTGATCGCCGTGGCGGTGGTGTCCGGCCTGATGCTGGTGTGGCCCCTGTTTGCCGGCGCGCGCGGGGGCGCTCGGGTATCCACCCTGCAGGCCACCCAACTCATCAACCAGAAGGACGCGGTGATCATCGACATCCGCGAGCAGGTCGAGTACTCGCGGGGGCACATCAGCAACGCCAAGAGCTTCCCGGCCAAGCTGCTCGACGAGCGCCGCACCGAGATCGAAAAGTTCAAGGGCCTGCCGGTGATCGTCAGCTGCGACACCGGCCAGCGCGCCGGGGCGGCCGCCGACAAGTTGCGGGCGCTGGGTGTGGGCGAGGTATACGTGCTCACCGGTGGCCTCAATGCCTGGCGCGACGCGGGCTTGCCGGTTTCCAAGTGAGCGGGCTGCGGCGCACCATCAGATCTTTTTAATCCAACCCTGCCTTCCACACCGGGAAACCGCCATGCCTGTCCCCCACGTCCGCATGTATGCGACCGCCACCTGCCCCTATTGCATCCGCGCCGAGGCGCTCCTGCGTTCGCGCGGGGTCGATGCCATCGACAAGATCCGTGTCGACCTCGAACCCGGCCGCCGCCAGACCATGATCGAGGAGAGCGGGCGCAGCACCGTGCCGCAGATCTTCATCGACGGCAAGCATATCGGCGGCTGCGACGATCTGGTCGCGCTTGACCGGGCCGGCGGCCTGATGCCTTTGCTGGCCCCCGCGGGTGCCTGAGCCGGCCCGCATCCGCTTATTCTTATCCTTCCCAGACCGAGACACAGACATGGCCGAAACCGACAACGGCGCACCGGGCGCCGCAGTGGTATTCAATTTCGACAAGATCTACGTGAAAGACATGTCGATCGAGATCCCGCATGCGCCGGCGATCTTTCTTGAAACCGAGCCGCCGGCGCTGGAGACGCAGATCAACCTCGACGCGAGCAACTTCAGCGAGGGCATGTACGAGGTGGTGGTCACCGCCACGGTGACCACCAAGCTCAAGGAGCGCGTGGTGTTCCTGGTCGAGATTCGTCAGGCCGGCATTTTCGAGATCCGCAATTTCCCCCAGGACCAGATCGACCCGCTGCTGGGCATCCATTGCGCCGGTGTCCTGTTTCCCTACCTGCGCGCCAATGTCGCGGACGTGGTCTCGCGCGCCGGGTTTCCGGCGCTGCATCTGCCGAACGTCAATTTCGAGGCGTATTACGCGCAGCGCCTACAGCAACTCGAGGAGGCGCGGCGCAGCGGCCAGGATACGGCGCCCGCCGGCATCACCGTGCAGTAGCCAAGGGCGTCCGCGATGCGCAGGCTGTCCCTCGGTTTCGCGCTTGTGCTCATCGGCGGCGTTGCGCCGGTTGCTGCCCAGAAGGCGGTCGAATACCGCGCCGTCGGCGACGCGCCCGCGATTCTCTACGACGCGCCCGCGGTGCGCGGCAAGAAGCTTTTCGTGGCGCCGCGCGGCATGCCTTTCGAGGTGGTGGTAGCCATCGAGGGCTGGCTTAAGGTGCGCGACCGTGCGGGTGACCTGGCGTGGATCGAGCGCCGTCAGGTTTCCGATCGCCGCACGGTGGTGAGCGTCGCCACCGCGCAGGTACGCGACAAGCCTGAGGAAAACGCCGCCGTAGTACTTGAAGTCGCTGCCGACGTCGTGCTTGATCTCGTCGAGACTGTCCAGGCGGTGCCGGGGTGGGTGCGCGTGCGTCACCGTGATGGCGCGAGCGGGTTCGTGCGTGTTTCTCAGGTCTGGGGCACCTGAGGCCATGGAGATCGGCGTGCTTGGAGCCGGCGCCTGGGGTACCGCGATCGCGTTGGCGCTGTCGCGCCGGCCGGGCCGGCAGGTTCTTCTGTGGGCCCGCGAGCAGGGTTTGGCCGCCAGCATGCGCGCACGGCGCGAGAACGCCACGTTCCTGCCCGGGGTGCAGTTGCCGCCCGAAGTGGTGCCGGTGGAGGATTTCGACGCGGCCATGCGGGCCTCCATCGTGATTGCCGCGCCCGCCGTGGCGGGCCTGCGCACGACGCTGGAGCGGATCGCCTGCACCGGTGCCATGGTGCCGGTGATATGGCTGTGCAAGGGGTTCGAGCAGGGCACATCGCGCCTGCCGCACCAGATTGCCGCGGAGACGCTGCCCGGCCATTGGCCGCGCGGCGTGCTATCCGGCCCAAGTTTCGCCGCCGAAGTCGCGCAGGGCCTGCCGGTGGCGCTTACGCTGGCCTCGGCGGATGCCGGGTTTGCCGCGGCGACCGCCCAGGCGCTGCATGGCGGCAACATCCGCGTCTACTCCAGCAGCGATATCGCCGGTGTGGAAGTGGGCGGTGCGGTCAAGAATGTCATCGCCCTGGCGGCGGGCATTAGCGACGGGCTGGGCCTGGGGCTCAATGCCCGGGCAGCCCTCATCACCCGCGGACTGGCGGAAATGGCGCGGCTGGGCGAGGCGCTCGGCGCGCGCGCCGAGACGTTCATGGGGTTGACCGGCATGGGCGACCTGATCCTGACCGCCACGGGGGATCTCTCGCGCAATCGCACCGTCGGCCGCCGGCTTGCCGACGGGCAGGGCCTCGAGCGCATCCTGTCCGAACTCGGTCATGTGGCTGAAGGGGTCCACACCGCGCGCGAAACCCGCACCCTCGCCGAACGGCTCGGTGTCGACATGCCGATCACCCGGGCGGTCTGCCAGATCTTGTTCGAAGGCGTCCTGCCGCGCCGCGCGGTGTCCGAATTGCTTGCCCGCGATCCGCGTTCCGAGTAGCGCCGGTGCGGCGCGCGCGGGCGGGCCGCCTACGCGCCCCCGGCGAAGCCGCCCTGGCGCCATGCCTCCATCACGACGACCGCTACCGCGTTTGACAGGTTGAGGCTGCGATTGCCCGGGTGCATGGGTATTCGCAGGCGTCGCTCGGCGGCGAATTGCTCGAGGACCAACCCTGGAAGTCCGCGGGTTTCCGGGCCGAACACGAACACATCCTCATCCCGGAACGACACCTCGGCATAATTGCGCGCACCGCGGGTCGACAGGGCGAAAAGCCGGCGTTCTCCCAGGGCCGACCGGCAGGCAGCCCAATCCGGATGAACGCGCACCCGCGCATACTCGTGATAATCGAGGCCGGCGCGCTTGAGTTGCCGGTCCTCCATGCGAAAGCCGAGTGGTTCGACCAGGTGCAATTGCGCGCCGGTATTGGCCGCCAGGCGGATCACGTTGCCGGTGTTCGGCGGAATCTCGGGCTCGTAGAGGACGATATGCAGCATGCGGGTGCCGTCCGCGTGGCGGCAGGACGGCGCGGGCGCGGTGGGTCAGTTGAGCGCGGTGGCCAGGCGGCGGCGGTACTTCGAGACCAGATCGTGCGCTTCCTCATTGCCCGAAAGCAGGTTGAAGACATTGATCATCGCCTTGCGTGCGCCTTCCTCATTCCATTTGCGGTCGGTCTGGATGATGCACAGCAGGTGTTCGAGCGCGGTTTCGAAGTCACCCTCGGCGATCTGGGCATGCGCCAGGTCGAAACGGATGCGCAGATCCTGCGGCGTGGCGGCCAAGGCGGCTTCGAGTTCGGCGGTGGCCGGGAGATCCTTGACCGCGTCGAGGGTTGCCAGGCGTGCCTTGAGGGCATCGAGGCGCAGCACCGATTCGCGGTCCTCCGGTTTGGGTTCCACAGCGTCAAGGCGCGTACGCGCAGCGTCGAAACGATCGGCGGCCATTTCGATTTCCGCCAGGTCGAGGCGCGCCGCGGTGAGGGTAGGTTCGATTGCCAAGGCTTCATCCAGGCAGGCGATCGCGCCATCGAGGTCGCCGCGCCCGGCCA
>CANGUJ010000002.1 GCA_947456845.1 Burkholderiales bacterium
AGGGTGAGCTACTCCACCGGCCCGTCGGGCGTCTACCTGGAAAAGCTGTTCCAGCGCTGGGGCATCCTCGCCGACATCAAGCCGCGCCTGGTGCTGGCGCCGCCCGGCGTTCCGGTCGGATCGCTGCTGGCCCAGGGCGAAGCGGACCTGGGCTTCCAGCAGTTGTCGGAGCTCAAGCACCTGCCGGGCATCGACATCCTGGGGCCGCTGCCGCCGGCCATCCAGCTCATCACCACCTTCTCGGCCGGCGTGTCAGTGCGCTGCAGCCGCGCGGCCGATATCGCGGCCATGCTTGAATACATGAATTCAGCCGCGGCGCTTGCCGCCAAGTCGGACGCAGGCATGGATCCTGCCTGATGGCCAACGGCCCGGCTTTGCCCTGACAACCCGCGCGCGCCGCTTGTCCAAGCCCCATTTCCGGAAGAACCCGACATGCAAAGACGTGATTTCACACTCGCCGCGCTGGCCAGCCTGTCCGGCGCAGGCAGCATCCTGAACTCCGCACACGCCCAATCCCCCTGGTCGCCGAACAAGCCGCTGAAATTGGTAGTCGCCGCCGCGCCGGGCAGCCCGCCCGACGTGACGGCGCGCCCCCTGGCGGAGCAATTGTCGGCCTCCCTCGGCCAGCCGGTGCTGGTGGAAAACCGGCCCGGTGCCGGCGGCATCGTCGGCATGGAAGCCGTGCTGCGCAGCGCACCGGATGGCTACACCATCGGCCTGGCGTCCCAGTCGCAGATGGTGTTCAACCAGCACCTGTTCGAGAAACTGCCCTACGACGCGACGCGCGACGTGCAGCCGGTGATCCGCCTGGCCAGCGTCGCCATCGTGCTGGTCGCGCACCCGTCGGTCCCGGCCGATTCGCTTCGGGACCTGGTGACGCTGTCGCGCAATCGCCCCAACCCGCTGCAGATTGCCGTGGCACCGCTGGGCCAGCCACCGCATGTCTTGGGGCTGCTGGCACAAAGCGAGGCCAACCTTCGCCTTGACTGGCTGCCCTTCAAGGGCGGTGTCGAGGCCGTGGCCGCCTGCCGCGCCGGCGACATTCCGCTGGCTGTCGAAGCGCCGTCGACGGTGGTGCCGCACATCAAGGCCGGCACCCTCAAGGCGCTGGCAGTCACCGGCACCGCGCGTGAGCCCACCCTGCCCGATGTGCCCACCATCAGCGAGATTCTCGGCCGGCGCATTCCAGGCGAGACCTGGTTTGGCCTGGTACTGCCGCGCGGCAGCGCGCCCGAGGTGGTGGCACGCCTGCAGCGCGACGCGGCCGCCGCTATTGCCAAGCCCGAGATGCGCGCTGTTTACAGCCGTTTCGGCTGGCGCCTCATAGACGGTTCGTCGCCGGAAGAATTCGCCGCCACCGTGCGCGAGGAAGGACCGCGCTGGGGCGAGATCATCCGCAAGGCCGGCCTGAAGCTGGGTTGAGACTCCTCCAGGCGGCGAAGACGATTCATGCGCAATAGCACCATCGCCAATCCGGCTGACCTCGTGCGCGAGGACCGGGTTCACCACTCGGTCTACAGCGACCCGGCCATTTTCGAACTCGAGATGGAGCGCCTGTTCGGGCGCGCCTGGCTGCTGCTCGGCCATGAAAGCCAGGTCGCGAACCCGGGCGACTACATCACCACCCGCATGGCGCGCGAACCGGTGATCCTCACGCGCCACCATGACGGCTCTCTGCAGGTGCTGATCAACCGCTGCACCCACCGCGGCGCCCTCTTGGCCCATGAAGCGCGCGGCAACGCCAGGCAGCTGGTATGCCCATATCACGGCTGGGTGTTCGATACCAATGGCACGCTGCGCAACGTGCCGGTCGCGCAAGGCTACGGCAAGGATGCGCAAGCCACTTTCGCCGGTCTGGGGCTGGCCAAGGTGCCGCGCGTCTCCTCCTACCGCGGCTTCGTGTTCGCCTCGCTCGCCGCGACCGGACCCGACCTTGTGGAATTCCTCGGGCCGATCGCCTCCTCCTTTGACGACATGGTCGATCGCGCGCCGGACGGCGAGATCGAGTTTGCCGGCGGTGTCTTCAAACATGCCTACAACGGCAACTGGAAGCTGGTGCTGGAAAACCACCTCGACGGCATCCATCCCAATTCCGTGCATGCCTCTTCGGTGGATGCGGCCCGCGCCGTACCCGACGACCCGGCCGCACGTCCCGGCGCGGAACGCTATGCGGAGATCCCGCTGCGCCAGATGCGCCAGAACGGCGCGCCGGAGCCGGTCTGGGAGGCGCTCGGCATCTGGTCCAGCGAATGGGGTCACGGCTATATGGGTGACTACCATTCGGACGCCCGCCTGGTCGCAGCGATGAACCACCCGGTGTTCGCCGAGTACCGTAGCCGCCTCGAAGCCCGCGTCGGCCCGGCCGAGGCGGTGCGCATCCTTGGCGTCTCGCGCTTCAACTCGGTGGTGTACCCGAACGTTTCGTTCATGAGCCAGTACCGGCAGTTGCGCATCGTCCACCCGCTGGCGGTCGACCGCACCGTCGTCTACACCTACAACATCCGCCTCAAGGGCGCGCCCGAGCAGATGTATCGCGACACCGTCGCGTTCTCCAACGTGGTCAACGGCACCGCCTCCTGGGTGCTCACCGATGACCTCGAGGTCTACGAACGCGCCCAGCGCGGCCTGGCCGCCGCGACGCCTGAATGGGTGGTGACCGCGCGCGGCGCGAGCGGCGATGTGGAGGAGCCTGGGGGTTTCCGGCGCGGCGCCACCGGTACCAGCGAACTCTACATACGCCGCCAGTTCCAGGCCTGGCGCAAGTACATGGCGGAGGCGCCGGCATGATGCGCCCCGCGCAGGACGCCTGCGCCGCCGACGCGGCGCTGACGCACGAACTCGCACAGTTCCTGTATCGCGAAGCGCGCCTGCTCGACACCCACCGGCTGGGCGAGTGGCTCAGCCTGTACGCCGAGGACGCCACCTACTGGGTGCCGCTGGCGCACAACCAGCCCGACCCCTACGGACACTCGTCCATCATGCACGACGACCGCACCCTGATGGCCGCCCGCGTGCGCCAGTACGCGCATCCGCGCGCGCACGCGCGCCTGCCGGCCACCCGCACCATTCACCAGGTCGGCAACGTGCTGCTGCTGGAGAACGGGCCCGATCACCTGCGCGTGGCCTCGACGCTGGTCGTCATCGAGTACCGCCAGGAACGCCAGCGCCACTGGGGCGCACTGGTGGAACACAGGCTCCGGCGGACCATCGGCGGATTTCTCATCGCCGCCAAGCGTATCGATCTCGTCAACTCCGAAGCCGAGCTCGACGGAATCACCGTGCTGTTTTGAATCAGGATTGACGCCATGGAACGTTCCTTCAAGGAAGAAATCAAGCTTCTGCGCCTGAAACAGGGCGACACCTTCCACGGCGAGGGCATCCTCGCCGTGACCAAGGCGCTGCTGCAGTCCGGCGTGTCCTACGTGGGCGGCTACCAGGGCGCGCCGATCTCGCACCTGATCGACGTGCTGGCCGACGCGCGCGAGCTGATGGACGAGATGGGTATCCACTTCGAGGCCAACGCCTCGGAGGCCGGCGCCGCGGCCATGCTGGCGGCCTCGATCAACTACCCGGTGCGCGGCGCGGTGACCTGGAAATCCACCGTCGGCACCAATGTGGCCTCCGACGCGCTGGCTAACCTGGCCTCCTCGGGCGTCAAGGGCGGCGCGGTGATCATCATCGGCGAGGACTACGGCGAAGGCTCATCGATCATGCAGGAGCGCAGCCACGCCTTCGCGATGAAGTCGCAGATGTGGCTGCTCGACCCGCGCCCCAACCTGCCCTCGATCGTGCGTTCGGTGGAGAAGGCCTTCGAACTGTCGGAAGCCTCGAATACGCCGGTGATGGTCGAACTGCGCATCCGCGCCTGCCATGTGCACGGCGCCTTCGAGTGCAAGGACAACCGGCCGCCGGCGATCTCGCGCCTGGCTACCATGACCGAGCCCGCCTTCGACTACGGCAACATCGTGCTGCCGCCTTCGTCCTACGCGCAGGAAAAACACAAGATCGAGAAGCGCTGGCCGGCGGCGGTGGAATTCATCAAGCGCGAAAGGCTCAACGAAACATTCGCCGGAGAAAGCCTCGACGGGCAGGGGGCGCTCACAGACCTCGGCATCGTGCTGCAGGGCGGCATGTACAACGCTGTGATCCGCGCCCTGCAGCAGCTGGGCCTGGCGGATGCCTACGGCGCCTCCCGCGTGCCGCTCTACGTGATGAACGTGACCTATCCGCTGATCCCGGAAGAGCTCACTGCGTTTTGCGCGAGCAGGAAGTCGGTGCTGGTGGTCGAGGAAGGCCAGCCGAACTACATCGAGGATGCGCTGCACGCCATCCTGCGCCGCGCAGACGTGCAGACCCGGTTGTACGGCAAGGAGGAGGCCATTGGCGTACCGGCAGGCGAGACCGGCGTGTTCCCCATGGCCGGCGAGTACACCGGCGAGGTGATGCTGCGCGCCCTGGCGAGGTACTTCGCCGCGACCGGCGCCGCCGGCCTCGACACCGAGCGGCTGGCCGCCCCGCAACGCACCGCGGATCTCAAGAAGCGCGCCGCTGAATTGCTCGGCGCCCCGGTGCCCAACCGCCCGCCGGGATTCTGCGTCGGCTGCCCGGAGCGCCCGGTGTTCTCGGCCATGAAGCTGCTGGAACGGGAGGCAGGCAGCTATCACGTATCCGCCGACATCGGCTGCCACCTGTTCTCCAGCCTGCCGCCGTTCAACATCGGCAACACGGTGCTGGGCTACGGCCTGGGACTGGCGTCGAACTCCGCCATCGGCCCGCTGTTCAACAAGCGCAGCATCACCGTGATGGGCGACGGCGGCTTCTGGCACAACGGCCTGTCATCCGGCGTATCCAACGCGGTGTTCAACAACGACGACGGCATCCTGGTCATCATGAAGAACGGCTACTCCTCGGCCACCGGCACCCAGGAGCTGCCCTCGTCGCCGCACCAGAGCCAGGAACATCGCGCCACCGACATGGGCATCGAGCGCACCCTGGCCGGCATGGGCGTGAAGTGGATGAAGGTGGTGGACAACTACAAGGTGGGCAATACGCTCAGGGTGCTGCGCGAGGCGATGACCACGCCCTTCAACGGCCTGAAGGTGATCGTGGCCGAAGGCGAATGCCAGCTGGAAAAGCAGCGGCGGCTGAAGCCCGTCAATGCCGAGAAGATCAAGCGCGGCGAGCGGGTGGTGCGGGTGCGCTACGGCGTCGACGAGGACACCTGCACGGGCGACCACTCCTGCATACGCCTCTCCGGCTGCCCTTCGCTCACCATCAAGGACTCCGCCGATCCCTTGCGGCTGGACCCGGTGGCGCATGTCAACAACGGCTGCGTGGGCTGCGGCCTGTGCGGCGAGGTGTCGCACGCGGCGACGCTGTGTCCCTCTTTCTTCCGCGCCGAGATCGTGCACAATGCCGGCGCCTGGGACCGCTTCAAGGCGAAAATCCGCGCCGCCGTAATCGGCGTGCTGCAGCCCGCATGAGCACCATGACCCGCGACCAAGACACCCGCCCCGTCACCATACTCGTGGCCGCGCTGGGCGGCGAGGGCGGCGGTGTGCTGGCCGACTGGCTGCGCGACGTCGCCGTGGCCGCGCACCTGCCGGTGCAGAGCACATCGATTCCCGGCGTGGCGCAGCGCACCGGCGCCACCACCTATTACCTCGAGATTTTCCCCCGGACCGAGACAGGCGCGCCGGCGAAGCGACCGGTCTTCGCCCTCACCCCTGCGCCGGGCAATGTCGATCTCATGGTCGCCTCGGAACTCGTCGAAGCGGGCCGCGCCATGCAGAACGGCTTCGTGAGCGCCCGCACCACGCTCATCAGTTCCACCCACCGCATCTACGCCACCTCGGAGAAGATGCCCATGGGCGACGGCCGCTACGATGGCCAGCGGGTGATCGACGCGGCGCTCGAGCTGGCGGGCAATGCCGTGCTGTTCGACATGGCGCGCGCCGCGCAGCAGGCGGGCACCGTGATATCGGCCGTCATGTTCGGCGCCATCGCCGCCGTGCTCGAGAAGACCCGCGCCCTGCCCATCACCCGCGCCGCCTGCGAGGCGGCCATCCGGGCCTCCGGCAAAGGGGTCGAGGCGAGCCTGCGCGGCTTTTCGGCAGGCTATGCGGCGGGCATGGGGGCGGTGGCCGAATCCGCAGCGCCCTTGCCGGCAACTCCGGTGCCGGCCAAGATCCCGACCGACGCGTTCCATCCCGCCGCGCGCGCCATCGTGGCCGAAGGCATCCGGCGGACCGCCGACTACCAGGACGATGCCTACGCCACGCTCTACATCCGGCGCCTGGAGCGGGTCGCAGCGCTCGACCGGGGCGACGGCACGCTGACCGCCGAGACGGCCCGTTATCTGGCCTTGTGGATGAGCTTCGAGGACGTGATCCGCGTGGCGGACCTGAAGACCCGCAAGGCCCGTTTCGAGCGGGTGCGTGACGAGGTGCAGGCCAGGCCGCACGAACCGCTCCACATCATCGAGTTCCTGAAACCCGGCCTCGACGAAATCGCCGGCATGCTGCCGCCTTCGCTGAGCCGGCGCTTCCATGCCTGGGCCGTGCGCCGCGGCTGGGCGGAAAGGCTTTCGCTCGGCATGCACGTCAAGACCCACTCGATATCCGGCTTTCTGCTGCTACGGGCCCTGGCCGGCATGCGTTTCTGGCGCAGGCGCACCGCCCGCTACGCCGACGAGCAGGCCCTGATCGAACGCTGGCTAGCGGCGATCGTTGCGGCCGCGCCGCGCAGCCAGCGCCTGGCATTCGAGATCGCCCTGACCGCGCGCCTTATCAAGGGCTACAGTGACACCCACAAGCGCGGCGCCGCGAACTTCACCCGCATATTCGATACGCTCGTCGAGGGCGACGCGGTGGCGGGCGACGACGCCCGGGCCGATGCCATCTTCGCCGCGCGCGAGGCGGCCCTGGCGGACCCCGAAGGCAAGAACCTTGACGCCACGCTCACGCGGCACGGCATCAAGCCGCGCCCGCCGCGCGAACAGCCGATCCGGTTCGTTAAGCCCGCCTTGCGCGAACGCGGCTGACAGCACGCCGGCCGGCAAGGCCGAGCCGCCGACCTGCGGCCCGGAGCCCGTCCCGCGGACAGTTCGGCCCGCTCAGGCCTGGGCCAGCCCACCTTCGACGGCACGCGCCGGAGGAATCGAGCGCCAGGAGTCCGCCTGCGCGCCCACCGAGCGCAACTGCTGCCAAGTCTCGGAAATTTTCACCGATTCCGCCCACAGCAGGTCCGCGATGCGCCTGCGGCGTTCCGGCGGCATACGCGAAATGACGGCCGTCAGGCAGATCGACGCGATCGGCCGGCGCTGGGCGTCGAGCACCGGCACGCCGATCGCGCACATGGTCGGGTAGGCCTCCATGGTGTTGACGGCATAGTTGCGGGCGCGGGCGTCGCTGACCCGCGTGCGCAATTGCGCAGCAGTGTAGAGGTCGTGGCCGGCCAGACGCCCGGCGTTGTACTCGATGATTTCGTCCACCTCGTTGTCCGGCAGGAAGGCCAGGAGCGGCATGCTGAACGCGCCCACCCCGAGCGGCCAGCGGTCCTGCACGCTCAGACGCAAGGTCTTTTCCGGATAGGTTCCCTCGTGCATCGCCAGGCACAACCCATCGTAGCCGCTGCGGATGGCCAGGTAGACCGTGTCCTCGGTCTGGTCGCGGATACGCTCGAGCGCCACGTGCGCCAGCGAGCGGATGTCGAAACGATCGCCCATTGATGCATGCAGCGCGAAGACGCCCACGCCGATGCGGTAGTTGCGGGTGAGTTCGTCCTGTTCGAGCAGGCCTTCCTCGCAAAGGGCTCTGAGCATGCGGTGCACCGTGGCCTTCTGAAGGCCACTGGCGAGAACGGCCTCGCCCAGCGTGGCGCCGCGCCCGGCAAACGAGGCCACCACGCGCAGGATCTGCGCGGCGCGGCGAATGCTCTGCGCTCCGTCGACCTGAGCGTTTGCCCGCATGCCATGTCTCATCATATGGACCGGTTGGAATGGATTGACCGTGCTCTTATAACCCATATACACTCAACACGCAATTGATCTGTCCACCCGGCAAGCCTGCGCGGGTATCGATTTTGCACTGCAACGAATATTCCACCATATGGACCAAGCAACCATTTCCTCCCGCGGCGCGACACTCCACGCCATCGCAGCCGGCCCCGCCGGGGCGCCGGCGGTCGTACTCATGGGCTCGCTGGCCTCGGACACCACGAGTTGGGCGTCGCAAATCGAGGCCCTCGCGGGCGCCGGATTGCGCGCCATCAGCTTCGACTTTCGCGGCCATGGCGCCTCGTCGACCGCGCCGCCCCCCTTCACGCTCGAACTGTTCATGGACGATCTGCGCGCGACGTGCCGCCACTTCGGCGTCACGCGGCCGCATCTGGTGGGGCTCTCGCTCGGCGGCATGGTCGCCATGCACGCGGCCATCCACGCGGGCGCCGACTATGCCGGCATCGTGGTCGCTTCGGCCCGGGCGCACATGCCCGAGGCGGCGGCCAATGCATGGGTCGCGCGCGCGGCCGAGGTGCGGCGGGACGGCGTGGGCATTGTGGTCGACGGCTCGATCGAACGTTGGTTCACCGAGGCGTTCCGCCAGGCACACCCGGAGGCGGTGCAGGCGGCTCGCGAAATGATCCTGCGCACCGATGCCGCCGCCTATGCGGACTGCATCGACATCGTGCGCAGCGTCGACCTGCTGCGCCATCTGCCGTCGGTGCGCCTGCCGGCCCTCTACCTGGTGGGCGAGCACGACCTGGCGGCCACGCCGGCAGAAATGGGCGACATGGCTGCGCGCACACCCGGCGCCCGGCTGGAAATCATCCCGGCGGCGGCGCACATGCCGGCGATCGAGCAGCCGGCCGCATTCAACGCCTGCCTGCTCGGTTTTCTCGGCAAGTGAACCTGCATTCGGCACTGGCGGCCGCGGCCACCCGCTGGCCGGCGCGTACCGCGCTGATCGACCCCGACGGCAGCGTGCGGTTGAGCTACGAGGCGCTGTTCGCCCGGGTGGCGCGCCTGGCAGCGGGGCTCGCCGGCCTGGGGCTGCGGCCCGGCGACCGGGTCGCCATGCTGGTGACGAACTCCTGGGAATACGTCACCGCGTTCTTCGGCGCCAGCGCCGCTGGACTGATCATCGTGCCGATGAACATCCGCCTGCTTGAAGATGAACTCGCGCACATGGTGCGCGACTCCGGCGCGCGCCTGCTGATCATCCAGGAGTCGCTGCTGCTGGAGCGGCCCGCACTGGCGGCGATTCCCGAGCTCGGCATCGCGCTGGTGCGCGCCTCGGCCGGCGCGACCGCGCGGCGCTTCGAGTCCATCGACGCGGCACCGCTGCCGCTCGCCGCCACGCCGGGCGATGCGGTGGCCTCGCTGCTGTACACCAGCGGCACCACAGGTGCGCCCAAGGGCGCGATGCTACCGCACGTTTCGTGGACCACGGTGTCCGACTATGTGCGCGAGTTCCTGCGCTACGGGGACGACGAAGTCACCTTGCATGGCGGGGCGCTGACGCACGGCTCCGGCTTCCTGATGCTGCCGACCTTTGCCTCCGGCGGCACCAACGTGGTGTGCGCACGTTTCGATCCGCCGCGGGTGCTCGACATGTTCTCCGCGCTGGGCATCACCAACGGTTTTCTGGTGCCGACGATGATCCAGATGCTGCTCGACCTGCCGCCGCCGGCGGACCGCAGCCGCTGGCGCCTGCGCAACCTGTACTACGCCGGCTCACCGATCGACCCCGCCACGCTGCGCGGCGCCCTGGAAACCTTCGGCCCGGTGCTCATCCAGTCGTTCGGCCAGACCGAGGCGCCGATGTTCCTCACCCTGCTCGACCATGCAGAACACCAGGCCATCGCAGCCCGGCCGCACCTGATCCGCTCCGCGGGCCGGGTGATCGCCGGCGTGGACGTGCGCATCGTCGACGACGATGACCGCGAGCTGCCGACCGGCGCGATCGGCGAGATCGTCGCACGCGGACCGCACGTCATGAAGGGCTACTGGAACCGCCCGGAAGCCAGCGCGGACACCCTGCGCGGCGGCTGGCTGCATACCGGCGATGTCGGGCGTTTCGATGATGAAGGCTATCTCTACATCGTCGACCGCAAGAAGGACATGATCATCTCGGGCGGGTCCAACGTCTACGCGCGCGAGGTCGAGCAGGCCCTCCTGGGCATGCCGGGCGTACGCGAGGCGGCGGTGATCGGCCTGCCGCACCGCAAGTGGGGTGAGATGGTCACCGCGGTACTGGTGGCCAACGCATCCCCGCACCCAAGCGACGCCGAAATGGAGCAGTTTTGCCACCGCAACATTGCCGACTACCGACGGCCCAAGAAATTCATCTGGGTCGGCGACCTGCCGCGCAACGCCTACGGCAAGGTCTTGAAGCGCGAATTGCGCAACCGCTACGCAGAGGCAGACCATGCATGAGGGCCTGAGCCGCCAGAACCGGCTGCCGGAACCCGCTCCGGCGCTTGCCGCCACCGTTGCCGCCGGGGTCGATATACCGGTGGTGGATGTGGGACCCATGCTGCGCGGCGAACCGGGCGCACTCGACCGCCTGGCCGCCGACGTGCGCCTGATCTCGGCGCGGCTGGGATTCATGTGCATCGTCAATCACGGCGTGCCGTGGTCGCTCGTCGAGGCCGCCGTCCTGCAGACGCGCAAGCTGTTCCATCTCCCCGAGGAAGAGCTTCTCAAGTCGCGCGCGCATTTCCATCACCAGGGCTACTGGCCCTCCGGCGTCGGGCGCAACGCCCGCACCTTCCAGAAGGAGGCCGCGCGCGCATCCTACGGCTCGGGCTGGGCCCTGTTCCGGGAACGCGCGGCCGACGACCGCGACGTGCTGGCCAACAAGCGCCACCGGGTGCGAAACCTGTGGCCCGACCCGGCGCTGCTGCCGGATTTCCGCGACCACATCCTGCAGTACCAGTCGGCCATGCTGGAACTGGGCCTCAAGATGGTGCGGGTGTACGCACGCGTGCTGGACCTGCCGGCCGGATTCTTCGATCGGGATTTCGCGCGGCCGGAATTCCACAACCGGCTCAACTACTACCCGCACCGCGAACCGGAGGAAGGCGTCATCGCCCAGTCGGCCCATTTCGACCACAGCTTCCTGACCCTGCTGCCGATGTCGCCGGTACCGGGCCTGCAGGTCAAGAAGCCGGGCGATGCGACCACCTGGATCGACGTTCGCTACGTGGACCGCGGCATCATCGTCAATACCGGCGAGTGGCTCAACCGGCTATCGAACCGGCGCATCATCCCGACACCGCACCGGGTAATGAATCCACCCGAGGAACGTGTCACCATACCCTTCTTTCTAAACGGTAGCGACGACATGGTCTGCAATGCGGTTCCCACCTGCATCGCGCCGGGCGAGACGCCCGCCTTCGAACCGGTCACGTTCCACGAATTCTTCGAGGCTTATCTTGAAGGCAGTTACAGGAATCGCCAATGAGACTGCCGGTACGGCCCGGGGTCCGTCACGCATGGCACCCACTGCGATGACTCCGCATGACCCGGTGGCGAAGGCGGCGCCATCGGCTTCACGGTCCGTGGATCGGCCGAACGCGCAGCCCGCTCTTGCCCCGAGGAGGAAACGCGATCTTGGGTAATGAAAACACGGCAAGCGCTTCCATCGGCCGCGCCCTGGCACTGTTCAGGACCATGTGTCTGATACGCGAGTTCGAAGAGCGCTGCGCCGAAGAAAAAGCCAGGGGCACCGTACCCGGCCTGGTCCACCAGAGCACGGGGCAGGAGGCAGTGCCCACCGGTATCTGCGCCCATCTACGGCGCGAGGACTACCTTTTCTCCAATCATCGCGGGCATGGGCACGCCATCGCCAAAGGGGCCGACCCGGCGGCGATGATGAAGGAGATTTTCGGCCGCCAGGGCGGCACCTGCGGCGGCAAGGGCGGTTCCATGCACATCGCCGATTTCTCGGTGGGCATGCTGGGCGCCAACGGCATCCTGGCCGACGGCCTGACGATGGCAGTAGGCGCCGCCCAGGCGGTCAGCCTGAAAGGCGAGAACCGGCTCGTGTGCTGCTTCGTGGGCGACGGCACCACCAACCGCGGGCCCTTCTTCGAAGCGCTCAACTGGGCGCAGGTCTTCAGGCTGCCGGTCCTGTTCGCCTGCGAAGACAACACCTACGCATCAACCACGCGCACCGACGAAGTGTTCGCCGGCCCCGGCGTCGTCGCGCGCGTCGCCTCCTTCGGCATCGAGGCCGCAAGCGTCGATGGCAATGACCTGGGCGCCGTCGACGCCGCGGCCGGCCGCCTGATCGCGCAGATCCGTAGCGGCGGCGGCCCGCGCTTCCTGCACGCACGCACCTACAGGATCCGCGGACACATATCGAGCGACCCGCTTAACTATCGCCGCGCGGGCGAAACAGAAACGCACATGGCCACCGAACCGATCGCTCGGTATCAGAAATGGCTGATCGAAAACGGCGCGTCCGAAACCGATTGCAGTGCCATCAGGGCGGAGGCCCGCGCGTTGATCGAACGGGCGGTTGCCGAATCCATGGCCGCCCCGTTTCCGGACACCAATACGGCGTGGACCGATGTCCAGGATATCGGAGGTCCGCAGTGGAACGGGTAAGCTATGCGGAGGCCGTGCGCCGCGGTCTGGCGGAAGAAATGCGCCGCGACCCTCTGGTGTGGGCGCTTGGGGAAGACCTTTCGCGCGCCCACGGCAGCACCTCGAGCACCCAATACTGCGGCCTGATCGACGAGTTCGGTCCGAAACGCGTCGTCGACACGCCGATTTCGGAGTCGACGATCATGGGCGCCGCGGTCGGCGCGGCACTTGCGGGCACGCGCCCGGTTGCGGAACTCCGCAACGTGGACTTCGGCCTGTGCGCCATTGACGAACTGGTCAACCAGGCCGCGAAAATCCGCTACATGTTCGGCGGCCAGGCGCGCGTGCCCCTGGTAACACGCCAAGGTCTCGGTTTGAAGCGCTCGCTCGGTTCACAGCACACCCAATCCAACGAGGTCTGGTTCGTGCACACGCCCGGACTTGTGGTCGTGGCGCCTGCAACCCCCGGCGATGGCCGCGGGTTGCTCAAGGCTTCGATCAGGTGCGACGACCCGGTGGTTTTTCTTGAGCACAAGGAATTGTGGGCTACGGAAGGTGACGTGGATTTCTCGGATGACGGCATCGTTCCTCTGGGCCGCGCCCGGACGGTCACGTCGGGTACCGACTTGACCCTGGTGGTCTGGTCAAGAATGGCAATCGTCGCCGAGCATGCCGCCACACAACTCTCCGCCCTGGGCGTTTCGGCGGAAGTGATCGACTTGCGGACCCTGTGGCCCTGGGACCGGGAAGCAGTCTTCCGGTCCGTAAGAAAAACCGGTCGGCTGCTGGTTGCGCAGGAATCCGTGCTCGTCGGCGGATTCGCCAACGAGGTCGCCGCCGAAGTTTCGGAGCGCCTCCACAACACACTGGTCGCGCCGGTCAGGCGGCTCGGCGCCCCGCGCATACCCATGCCATACTCCCCGCCCCTGGAGGACGAATGCAGGATTGAATGCCGGCATGTCGTCGAGGCGGCGCTCTCCCTGGTTCAGAACGATCGATCGAGAAAGGAAACCACATGAAATTCGGACTCTTCGGCGGCGCCACTTCCCATGGCAGCAACGTCGCCATCGACAGCGGCCAGGATTATCGGCGCTATATCGACTACATCTGCGAGGCCGAACGCCTCGGCTTCCACAGCGTGTTCATGGTCGAGCACCATTTCACCGGCTTCAACCAGGTTTCCGCATCCCTGACCTTCCTGGCCTATCTGGCCGCGCGTACCTCGAAGATTCGCCTGGGCACCGGCGTGACCGTGCTGCCCTGGCACAACCCGGCGTTGCTGGCCGAACAAGCCGCGACCGTGGACATGCTGTCGAACGGGCGCCTCGATTTCGGCGTCGGCCGCGGCTACCGCTATGCGGAGTTTTCCGGCTTCTGCATCCCGATGAGCGAAGCCCAGGAGCGTTATGACGAGGCGCTGGACGTGATCCGCAAGGCATGGACGTCATCCGGCCGATTTTCCCATCATGGCAAGCACTGGCATTACGATAACGTAGTCATCGAGCCCGCGCCTACGCAGTCGCCGCATCCACCCTTCTGGGTGGGCGCCGGCAACCTCGACGTCATCCGTACGGTGGCGCGCGAAGGCATCAAGGTATTGCTCGACCAGTTGTCGGTACCCGAGGTGTGCGGCCAGCGCCTGGCGGCCTACCGCGAGGCGGTCGAAGGCCAGGGACGCGTGTTCAATCCGCTGGACGTGGGCCTTACCCGCGGCCTGCACATTGCGATGAACGCCGCCGAACGGGACCATCAGCATGCCCTGCGCGCGCAATTCCTGGATCATGTGCGGCGCCTGACGGTCAATCCGAATGCGGCCGCCGGAACGCTCGCCATGGCCGCCACCGGCAGCAGTCCGCGCGAAGCCACTGAAAAGACTACCCTGATCGGCACGCCGGACGAAATCATCGGGCGGCTCAAGGTGCTGGAGGCCCAGGGCATCGAATACGTGCTGCTGATGGATCTGGAGGGCTCGCTCGATTCTCTGCGCACGTTTGCGCGCGAAGTGATGCCGGAGTTCAGCGGCACCGCGCGGGAGACGAGAGCGGAGACCCAACTCGCGGCCGCCTGATTGATCGGCCCTGCCTGATTGATCGGTGTCGCCGCCGGCGGCATGATGCCGCCGGGCAGCGCACGACGACAGGAAGCGCACCCTACCTCTTGGCGCCCTTCCTGTCGTCCTTGCTGTAGTCCTTCCTGTCGTCCTTTTGCTCGACCTTGAGCATGTCGGAACGCTTCTTGATCACATCGTCGAGCTTGCCCCTGGGCACCAGGACTGTAAAGGTGGCCAGCGCCTTTTCGCGCGCCACGCGGTCCGTAAGGCGCTTGGCTTCCTCAGCCTCGGCCTTTTCGCGCTTGGCCTTGTCCTCGGGCTTCTCATCGACCGGCGCCTGCTTGGCGGCGCGCGCGGGCGTACCCTCGACCACCAGTTGCGCGAAAGTGCGGTCCTTGTCCTGCTTACCGAACTTCATGCGGTACTCGAGGCCGTCGAAGGTGGCCACGGTCAGCTGTGCCCCGCCGTCCAAGCCGGCATCGGCATCCTTCGCCGCTACGTCCGCGACTTCCACCTTGGCCAGCGCATAAGTGGCGCCGTTGGCCTTGTTCTGGTCGAGTTCGCCCCCCTTGCCGTCGAGCACCCATGCCGCATCCATGTGCTCGCGGGCAATCCTGTAGCCGTCGCCGGCGGTCTTCACCTCGATGGACTTGATGTTCTCGATGGCAACGCCTTCCCGCGAGACCCATTCCGCGACCGCGGTCGTGGCCTGCTTGAGCGGGTCCGACACCACGATCACGCGCGCCGGGTCGGCAGGCAGCATGACGAAGCGGCCGTCACCCGGGGCCCGGCCGGCATCGCCTTCGGGCTGGGTCTTGAAGTACTTCTTGCCCACCAGGAGTTCGGCCAGCACCTTGCCGTCTGCGGCCTTGAGGGTCAGGACCGTGGCCGCGCCGTCGCCCTTGCCGGGTGGAGCGAGTTGCATGCGCGGCCGCTCCTTCTCGCCGATGGGCTCGGTCTGGCCGGTCTTGAGTTCCAGCACCTTGACCACCAGCTCGCTGACCTTTTCGATGTCGGCAGCAAACCCGCCCGCCTCGGCGATGGTCCAGCGGCCGTCCTTCTTTTCCAGGTTGATGCTCCCCTTGGGGTCGGCTACGGTCAGGCGCGCGACCTCGGCCGCCTTCAGTTGCGGGAAAAGCGGCTGTCCCAGGGCGGCGGCGTTCGAAGAAGACTTGCCTTCGCCGCTCAGCAGGTAGAGGGCGCCTGCGCCGGCCGCGACGGCCAGCGCGATCAGGATGATGACGACACGGTTGGCCATGACGTCACGCTCCCGTGGCGGCAGGCGCCGCTTCGGCCGCCTTGGGGCGGGCGGTGGCGCGGCGCTGGCGGGCGATCGCCATGCCGATGCCGAACAGGGCCACCAGCACGGGCACGACGACGATGTTGGCGACCTTGGTCCAGAACTGCAGCGCCTCGGCGTCCTGCCTCAAGTCTTTGCGCAGTTCCTTCAACTCCTTACGGGTGGACAGCACGCGCTTCTTGAAGTTGTCGAGCTCGGCCTGCTGCTCGGGGGTGAGGATCTGCGCCGACTTGGCGTCGCCGCTGGGCCGCTGCAGCTTCTGCATTTTCTCGGTGGTCTGCTGCAGGTCGTCTTCCATCGATTTGATCTTGCCGAAGTACTGCTTCTGCGCGTTGGTCTCCATCTCGCGAACCACGGTGAGCGGGCGGAAGATCGAGGTGCGGGTGCGCAGTGTCGACAGATCATCCCCGGCGGCAGCCTGCTCGACCAGCCCCTGCGCGAAGGCAAGGTTGCCGTTCGACGGCACCACGACGCGCTGGCCGAAGATGTTCTGGATCTCGACGGCGGCCCCGTCGGCGAGCATGTCGGCATCGGCCACGATCACCACCGAATTCTCGGCCGCGCCCTCCTTGAGCTGCGCGGGCTCGGGCGCCTTCTTGGCGTCCTTGCCGTCATCCCGCCGCGGCATCCCTTCAGGCACCCCTTCCGGGAAGGCGGTCTTGAACTTGCCGGTCAGGCGCGCCGCCAGGGGCAGGCTCTTGTTGGTGGGCACGAAGCCCTTCATCGCGGTGTCGCCCGACAGCGAGGCGACGATGCCGTCGACGAACATGTTGTTGGGCGAGGAGCGCATCAGTTCGCTCACCGCGAGGCCCGCCGCAGGCTTGATGTCGAACGCCCCGGAGAACGCCAGCAGCACGGTCTCGATCTGGCTGGTAGCCACGTCATCACGGTTCATCGCGGTGCGGTTGAGGGTGAGGATGGTGGGCGTGAGCCGCTGTCCCGATCCCGAGGCGTAGGTCACGTCCGCGAGCGCCTTGCCAAGCTCCATGTTCACACCCCAGGCCTTGAACAGGCGCGGCAGCGTGGACTGGCCGGGCTGGCCCTGGGCCATCGGCATCATCGGGTTGGGCTGCTGGTCGAAATACATGTGCGGATCGACGAAGGCGATCAGCTTGCCGCCGCGCAGGACGAACTGGTCGAGCGCGTATTCGGTGCGCTCGGAGATGTCGCGCGGATGGATCAGGAGCAGGGTCTTGATCGCCGGATCGATGGTCTCGGCACTGATCGGGATGTTCTTCACCTCGAAATCGCGCTTCAACTCGCCGGCCAGCACCCAAGGCTCGGTGGGCTGGCGCGACATCATGTTCATCGGTGCGCCCATCACCGGCACCGCGCTCATCAGGCCGATGACCGGGCGCTCGGTGTTGGCCACACGGGCCACGGCGCGGATCAGGTCATACTCGAGCAGGCGCTCACGCTGCGGGTTGATGCCGGCGATAGCTTCCTTGCGGTCCAGGCGCGAGACCGTCAGGCCCATGTAGAACTGTTCGCCGGTGGTCAGCGTCTGCGGCTCGATGCCGTCGAGCTGCGCCGCGTCTTCCTCATCGGAATCCGGCTTGGGGTTGTATTTCTCGATGATGATGTTGCCGCCGCTGGCCGCCTTGAACTCGCGCAGGAGGTCGTCCACGCGCTGGGCGAAGCTCTTCAGTTGCACCGGCATGGCGTTGTCGCCCTGCGAGATGTACAGGCGCACTTTGACCGGGCCATCGAGCTTGCCGAGGATCTTTTTCGTGCCCTCGGAGAGCGTGAACAACCTGCCGTCGGTCAGGTCGGCGCGCACCGCCACCCGCGAGGCGAGGAAGTTGCCGGCCACGAGAAGCAGGAACAGGGCGATCAGCCCGGCCGCGGAATACAGAAGAGTGGATGTCTTGTTGTTCATGATGCCCGGTTCCTCAGGAGCGGCGATTGCGGATCACGAGCGCCGTGGCGAATAGCGCGAAGCCGGTGACCGAGAGGAAGAAAAGGAGGTCGCGCGAATCGATCACGCCCTTCTGGAAGCCGTCGAAGTGCGTCATCACCGAGAAGGCGGCAACCGTCTCGATCACCGCCGGGTTGGCCCAGCGGGTGAGCATGTCGGTCACCGGGTTGAAGCCGGCGAGAATGAGGAACAGACACACCACCACCGCCAGGATGAAGGCCACGACCTGGTTGCGCGTGAGCGCGGAGGTCAGGCCCGCGATCGAGAGATAAGCGCCGGCCAGGAAGAAACTGCCGAGGTAGCCGGTGAAGATCTGCCCGTTGTCGGGATCGCCCAACCAGTTGACCGTCAACACCACCGGGAAGGTCAGGGCCAGGCCGATGGCCAGGAAGAACCAGGATGCGAGGAACTTGCCGAAAATGGCCTCCCAGGCGTTGACCGGCATGGTCAGCAGCAGTTCGATGGTTCCGGAACGCCTTTCCTCCGACCACAGGCGCATGCCGACCGCAGGCACCAGCACCAGGTACAGCCACGGATGCCAGGTGAAGAAGGAGGCGAGGCTGGCCTCGCCGCGCTCGAAAAAGTTGCCCACCGTGAAGGTGAAAAAGCCGGTCAGGAGCAGGAAGATCACCAGGAACACATAGGCCACGGGCGATCCGAAATAGGACACGGTTTCGCGCTTGGCGATGGCCCAGATGTTGGCCAGGGATTGCGGATTCATTTTTTCACCGTATCGGGCAATGTGAGCTTGCGGAACACCTCGTCGAGTTGCCCCTCCTCGGTGCGCAGTTGTTCGATGCGCCAGTTTTCGCGCTCGGCCATTTCGATCACCGCGCGCGCCAACAGCGGCGCCGCGGTCTTGTCGCGCGGGTAGGCGCGCACGGCATCAGGCCCGGCGGCGGGAATGGCCTCGCAGCGCGCCACATCAGGCAGTTCGCCCAGCTTGTTGGCCACCAACGCTGCGTCCACACCGCGCGCCGCCAGGGTCACCGCGCCGGCAGCCTCCGACATGGCCTTGAGTTCGCCCGGCGTACCGTTGGCGACGATGCGGCCGCGATCGATGATGATGGCGCGGGTACAGGCGGCGTCCACCTCTTCAAGGATGTGGGTAGAGAAAATTACCGCCTTGGTCTTGCCCATCTCGCGGATCAGGTTGCGCACCTCGTGCTTCTGGTTGGGGTCCAGGCCGTCGGTCGGTTCGTCCATGATCAGCACCTCGGGATCATGGATCAGCGCCTGCGCCAGGCAGGTGCGATGGCGGTAGCCCTTGGACAAGGTATCGATCGACTGGTACAGCACGTTTTCCAGGAAGCAAAGGTCGACCACCCGATTGACCGCGCGCCTGCGGGCGTCACCGCTGATGCCGCGCAATTCGGCCACGAAGCTGAGGAAGCCGTTGACCGTCATGTCGCCGTAGGAGGCCGCGCTTTCGGGCAGGTAGCCGATCAGGCGCTTGGCGGCGAGCGGTTCGGACACCACGTAATGCCCGCCGACGCTCACGCGGCCGAAGGTGGGTGGCAAAAAGCCGGTGATCATGCGCATGGTGGTGGACTTGCCGGCGCCATTGGGGCCCAGGAAGCCCAGCACCTCGCCACGCTCGACGTTGAAGGACAGGTTGTCCACCACCGTGTTGCGACCGAAGGTCTTGGTCAGGTTTTCAATTCGTATCATGCGATCGCCATGGTTTGTTGGTATCGGCAACGGACGCGCCTTGCCGGCAGGTCGCGAGCGATTATCGGGGCGGAAGGGAGGATTTCAAGGGCCCAGGGTCGCAAGGGAAAACCCTGAGAAACGGCCACGGCGCCGTTGCGTAAACCCACGATTATGGGGCAGTTCCACAGAACCCGCGCCAACCTGGCCCGGATGTGCCGGCCCGAGACCCGCGGGATGCGCCGTGCCTCAGTAAATGCCCGCCGACAGGCCCGCAGCGAGCAATGCGCCCACCTCCTCGCACCGGCCAATGTCCGCGTTCGCGATGGTCTTGGGCGCCGCAATCGCCGCCGGGGTCTGCGCGTGCGTGCAGACGATGGTCGACGCGCACGCGGCCTTCAGGCGCCAGCCCGTGGCGATGCGCTCAATCTGCCGCACCGCCCCCTGGCCATCGCTGCCGGCGCACACCAGGGCAGCGTAGGCGCGACCGCCGATGCGCTCGAGCGCCGCATAGTAGGTGCGATCGAAGAAGTCTTTCATCAGGCCCGCCATCGACGCAAGGTTCTCGGGCGCTGCGAAGACATAGGCATCCGCCGCCAGCACATCGGTGGGGCCGGCGGCGGATGCCTCGAGCATGCGCACCGCGACCTCTCCACCCGCGGCGGCGGCGCGCGCAACCGCCCGGGCCATCTGCAGCGTGCCGCCGGTGGTGGAGCAATAGACGATCAGCAGGGTCTTCATGGGAGCGATTATCGCCGCGGCGGGTCATCGAATACACTCTCCGGGCCGCAAACGGCCGAGACCGCTTGCCCCGCCCATCACCATTGCCGACGACGCCCCCAGGCGACGCCGCGGCGCCGAAAGCCTCCAACGTGAACGACGAACTGATCATCGAAGCCCGCGACGGCATTGCCCATGTCACCCTCAACCGTCCGCAGGCGCGCAACGCCCTCACCTACGCCATGTACGAAGGCCTGGCCGCGTACTCGCAGGAGATCGCCCGCGATCCAGCGATCAAGGTGATGGTGATCCGCGGCGCGGGCGACAAGGCCTTCGCCGCCGGCACCGACATCTCGCAGTTTCTCGAATTCGGGAGCGGCGAGGACGGCATTGCCTACGAGGAACGGCTGGGCGCCTGCCTGGAAGTGATCGAGCGTTGCCCCAAACCGGTGATCGCCGCCATCGACGGCGCCTGCACCGGCGGCGGCGCGGCGATCGCCTCGGTGTGCGACCTGCGGGTGGCCACGCGCGCCTCCAAACTCGGCTTTCCGGTCGCGCGCACGCTGGGCAACTGCCTGTCGGTCAAGAACCTGGCACGCATGTCGGCGCTGATCGGCCAGTCGCGCGTGACCGAACTGATGTTCACCGCGCGCCTGGTGAGCGCGGAGGAAGGCGCGGCCATCGGCTTCCTGCATGAAGTCGTCGATGATGGCGCAGCGCTCACCGCGCGCGTGGCTGAACTCGCCCGATCCGTCGCCGGCCTCGCGCCGCTGACGCTCGCGGCCACCAAGGAGCAGTTGCGCCGCCTGCGCGAAGGCATGCTCTCGCATGTGGACGACCATGACCTGGTGCGCATGTGCTTCGGCAGCGAGGACTTCAGAAATGGCGTGAAGGCCTTCGTCGGTCGCAAGCCGCCGGTGTGGACCGGGCGCTGATCCGCGACGGCTGCACGCGATCCGCCGCCGGCCTGCCCTTACCAGCGACGCGACGCGAGGATGTCGCGCATCCGCGCCGCCGCGTCGGTGATATCTTCCATACCCGCCGCCAGCGGACGCGGAGCCAGGCGCAACGCGTCCGCCCTGGCGTCCGATAAAGAATGGTCCGTCACACCGGCCCGCTCAGCCGAGCGTCACGTCGAAGCTTGCGCGCCTGTGCGCCCCGGCCGGTTCGAGCTTCACCGTCACCAGCGCGCGCTGCGCCTGGGTCATGGCCCGGTAGAGAAAGTCGCGCTGGTTCTGCGCCTCGCCCTCGACGAACATCTGCGTGATCAGGGCCGGCTGCCTGGGCGCTCTCGCGGCCAGGTGGATGTGCGGGGTGCGGCCGGCATAGGACACCGGGCTGATGGTCTGGAAGGCATAGCGTCCGTCCGCGTCGGTGCGGCTCCAGCCGAAGCCTGCGAAGTTGCGGTCGCGCTCATCCGGCGTGGCGTCGCGCGAGTGGGCATAGCGGCCCAGCGCGTCGCACTGCCAGATCTCCACCCGACAGCCCGCGACCGGCTTGCCGAATCGGTCCAGCACGCGGCCTTCCAGTGCAAGCGGGGCGGCTTTTCCCAGCATGGCGCCGCGGATCAGATTGCTCATCGGCTCGGCGGTGAAGGCCTCGGGATAGAAGGGGCCCTCGGTCATGGCGGGGGTGGGTGTGCGCGGAGACTGCGCGCGGAGCGCGCCGGCGGGCACGCCGAGCAGGGCGGCGGAGGCAACAAAGCGGCGACGGGTCAGGGCCATGGGAATCTCGGGACTCGGTTGGGCGGCGCAACGGGCGCACGGACTGGGATTATGCGCAAAATTCCGCGCTGGTCAGCGGCGCGAATTGACAAACCGGGGTGCCCTGCCTACCCTCGCGTCCGGCCTCACCCACAGGCGCGCCCAAACCCGCGATCCCGCGCCGCCCGGAGACACACGCATGGAACGTTCATTCGCCGCCGAGATCGAGTTGCTCAAGCTCGGCGAAGGCGCGCTGTTTCGCGGCGAGGGCATCCTCGCCGTCACCAAGGCGCTGCTGCAGTCAGGCGTGTCTTATGTCGGCGGCTACCAGGGTGCGCCGGTGTCGCACCTGCTCGACGTGATGGTGCAGGCGCGCGATTATCTGGACACCCTGGGCGTACATGTGGAGTCCTGCACCAACGAAGCCTCGGCCTGCGCGATGCTGGCCGCCTCGATCAACTACCCCGCGCGCGGCGCGGTGACCTGGAAATCGATCGTCGGCACCAACGTCGCGGCCGACGCGCTCTCCAACCTGGCCTCGGCCGGGGTCAAGGGCGGCGCGCTCATCGTGGTGGGCGAGGATTACGGCGAGGGCGCCTCCGTCATCCAGGAGCGCACCCATGCCTACGCGATGAAATCCTCGGTCTGGCTGGTCGATCCGCGCCCCAACCTCAAGACCATCGTCAAGACGGTGGAGCAGGCCTTCGAACTCTCGGAGGCTTCGAACACCCCGGTGATCATGGAACTGCGCATCCGCGCCTGCCACGTGCAGGGCGAATTCACCACCCGCGAGAACCGCGCACCGCAGGTCTCGCCCCTGGAGCCGCTGGCCGAGCCTGCCGCATTCCTGTACGACCGGCTGTCGCATCCCCCGGTGACCTTCCGCCAGGAAAAGCTCAAGGGCGAGGTGCGCATGCCGGCGGCGCGCCGTTTCATCCTCGACCGGGCGATGAACGAACTGTTCGATGGCAAGCGCGCCGAGGTCGGCATCATCGTCCAGGGCGGCCTGTACAACAACCTGATCCGCGCGCTTGAACTGGCCGGTCTGGCCGATGCCTTTGGCGACACCGACGTCCCCATCCTGTGCCTGAACGTGGTCTACCCGCTGGTACCGGAGCAGATCGCCGCCTTCTGCGCCGGCAAAGAGAAGGTGCTGGTGGTCGAGGAAGGCCAGCCCGAATACATCGAACAGGAAATCGCCACCCTGCTGCGCCGCGCCGACCTGCAGACCAGGCTGCACGGCAAGGACCTGCTGCAGGCCGCCGGCGAGTACTCGACCGAGGCCATCCTGGCCGGGGTAACGAAGTTCATCGAGGGCGCCGATACGGCGGCGCTCGAGGCAGCACACGCCGCCCGCGAGGATGGCGGACGCCTGCTGGGCCACCCGGTGCCACCGCGCCCACCGACCTTCTGCGTCGGCTGCCCGGAGCGGCCGGTGTTCTCGGCCATGAAACTGGTACAGCAAGACATCGGCAAGCTGCATGTGGGCGCCGACATCGGCTGCCACGCGTTCGGCACCTTCGAACCTTTCTCGCAGGGCAATTCCATCCTGGGTTACGGCATGAGCCTGGCCTCGATCGCCGGGGTCACGCCCTTCCAGCAGCGCCGTTCCATCGCCATCATGGGCGACGGCGGCTTCTGGCACAACGGCCTGCTCTCGGGCGTGTCCTCGAACCTGTTCAACAAGGGCGACGGCCTTTTGGTGATCATGAAGAACGGCTACACCTCGGCCACCGGCACGCAGGAACTGATTTCCTCACCGGAGGAGGAATTGAAGCGCATCGCCGGCGCCGGCAGCGCCACCGACACGCAGATGACCATCGAGGACACCTTGAAGGGCGCCGGGGTCAAGTGGATGCGCACGGTGCACAACTACCGGGTGGCCGAAATGATGGCCGCCCTCAAGGAGGCGCTCACCACCCGCGCGCCGGGTCTGAAGGTGATCATCGCCGAGGGCGAATGCCAGCTGGAGCGCCAGCGGCGCATCCGCCCGCTCAACGCGGCTGCGATCAAGCGCGGCGAGCGCGTGGTGCGGGTGCGCTACGGCATCGACGAGAACGTCTGCACGGGCGATCATTCCTGCATCCGGCTCTCCGGCTGCCCCTCGCTCACCATCAAGGACCCGTCCGATCCCCTCAAGGTGGACCCGGTGGCGCATGTCAACAACAATTGCGTGGGCTGCGGCCTGTGCGGCGAGGTGTCGCATGCGGCCACGCTGTGCCCGAGCTTCTACCGCACCGAGATCGTCATCAATGCCACCGCATGGGACCGCTTCAAGCGCGAGGTGCGCGAATTCTTCATCGGGCTCATCGCGCCGAAGCGCCGTGCAACCCAGGGAGCGCAAGCATGAGCGGCGCGCGCAACCTCACCTTGGTAATCGGCGCCCTCGGCGGCGAAGGCGGCGGCGTGCTGGCCGACTGGGTGGTCGCCACCGCCCAAGCCGCCGGATACCCGGTGCAGGCCACCTCGATTCCCGGCGTGGCACAACGCACCGGCGCCACCACCTACTACGTGGAGATCCACCCGCAAAAGCGCGAAGCGCTGGGCGGGCGCGAGCCGGTGATGTGCCTGGCCCCCGCGGCCGGCCAGGTCGACGTGCTCTTGTATTCGGAACTGGTGGAAACCGCGCGTGCGGTGCAGCTGGGCCTGGTGACCAAGCGCACCACGCTGATCGGCTCCACCCATCGCGTGTATCTCACCGCCGAAAAGATGCAGATGGGCGACGGCCGTGTCGATACGGCGCGTGCCATCGCCGCCATCGAGGGCGCCGCGAAAAAGGCCATCCTGTTCGATATGGAAGCCGAGACCGCCAGCGCCGGCACCGTGATCTCGGCGGTGATGTTCGGTGCGCTGATCGGGTCCGGTGCCTTGCCGCTGGCCCGTGCCGACGCCGAGGCTTCCATCCGCGCCGGTGGCAAGGGCGTGGAGGCAAGCCTGAAGGGCTTTGCGGCAGGCTACGCGCGCGCCGCCGGCACGGCCTCGGCACAAGTGCCGGCCGGTGCATCGGCGCCCGCGCCGGCAACATCCGCCGCTCGCAAGCCCGCCAGTGCCGCGGATCTGGCTGGTCGCATCGAGGCCTTTCCGGACAGCGCGCGCGACATTATCGCGCTGGGGGTGGAACGCTGTTGTGACTACCAGGACCCGGCCTATGCCGCGCAATACCTCGACCGGCTGGCGCGCGTGCTGGAGGCGGACCGCGCGCAGGGCGGCGGGCCGCTTTTCATGACCACCCGCGAAACCGCGCGCTTCCTGGCCCTGTGGATGTGCTACGAAGACGTCGCCCGCGTGGCCGACCTCAAGTCGCGCCCCGAGCGCTTTGACGGCATCCGCGCCGAAGCCGGCATCGGCAACGACGAACCGATCAAGGTGGTGGAGTTCTTCAAGCCCGGCTTCGATGAAGTGGCCGACCAACTGCCGCCGGGCCTGGCCGACCGGGTGCGTGCCTTCGGCAGGAAACGTGGCCGCGCGGCGATTTTCGAGAACGGCATCCATGTGGAGAGCACCTCGGTCTTTGGCACCCTGCAACTGCGCGCGATGGCGTCCCTGGGCCGCTGGCGGCGCAAGTCGTCCCGCTTCATCGCGGAGCAGGCGCTGATCGAACGCTGGCTGGCCGCCATCGTCGCCGCGCCATCGGCCGCGCTGGCAAGCGAGATCGCCCTCACCGGGCGGCTCATCAAGGGCTATTCGGAAACACACGCGCGGGCCAAGGAGAACTTCCTGCGCATCCTCGAGACCATCATCGAAGGGGGCCGAATTGCCGACGCAGGCGAGCGCACCCAGGCCGTCCGGCGCGCCCGCGAGGCAGCCCTGGCGGCCGCCGAAGCCGGGCCGCTGGATACGGCACTGGCTGCCTATGGCGTAGCGCCGCGTGAACCCAAGGCCATACCCATGACCTTTCATCCCCGCAAGAAAGTCGCCTGAGCCTTCGGGAAACGCAATCCAGATCCGAAGAAGGAGACGTCGCGTGAAGCTTGCCTCGTACAAAACCCTCGCGGCGGCCACCGCGCTCGGCCTGGCCACCCTAAGCGGGCTGACGTTTGCCCAGGCGTGGCCCGCCAAGCCGATTCGCATGATCGTGAACTTTCCCGCCGGCGGCGTAGCCGATGTTGTCGCGCGGGCCGTATCGCCAGGGCTGGGCGAGGCCATCGGGCAGCAACTGGTGATCGAGAACCGCCCCGGGGCCGGCGGCAACATCGGCGCGGATGCGGTCGCCAAGGCCCCGGCCGACGGTTACACCCTGCTCATGAGTTCCGGCGGCACGATCTCGATCAACCCCTCGCTCTACGCCAAGATGCCGTTCGATCCCGCCAAGGACCTGCAGCCGGTGGCCGCCGCCGCCCGCGTGCTGGTGTTCCTGGTGATACGGCCGGACCTGCCGCCCAAGGACGTCAAGTCCTTCATCGACTACGTGCGCGCGAACCCGGGCAAGCTTTCCTACGGCTCGCCCGGCAACGGCAGCTCGCCGCATCTGGCGGGGGAAATGTTCAAGAGCGCCGCGCGCCTGTACGCGACCCACATACCCTACCGCGGCGCCGCGCCGGCGCTCACCGACCTGCTGGGCAACCAGCTCGACTTCATGTTCGACCCGGGCATCGGCTTAACCCATGTGCGCAGCGGCAAGCTGCGCCTCTTGGCGGTGGGCAGCCCGAAGCGCTCGCCGCTGTTCCCCGAGGTGCCGACCCTCGACGAAGCCGGGCTCAAGCGCTTCGATGCCGACAGCATGTTCGGCTTCTACGCCCCTGCCGGCGTGCCGCAGGACATCGTCGCGCGCCTGAACCGTGAAATCAACCGCCAACTGCAAACCCCGGCGATCCGCGATCGCGTGGCGGCACTCGGGGGCGAGGTGGCGCCCATGACGCCCGCGGAATTCGCCGAGCGCGGCCGTCGCGACGCAGAACGCTTCGGCGCCATCATCCGGGAACGCAAGATCGTCGGGGATTGATTCGCCGCGCTCGACTTGCATACCCAGGGCCGTGCGTCAAGCGCGGGCCGCAAACGCCGCCGCCGGCAGCCGCGCCTTCAAATCCTCCGGGATCAGCACCGCGCGCGCGTCGCGCAGGCGGAATCGCCACCCCTGCGGCGTGCGCTCGTACTCGTCGATGAAGTCGAGGAGCATCATGCGTTCCGGCGCGTAAGCGAAGGGCGGGCCGCCGGGCAGGAACGCGTAGTACGACATGTTGTAGGACGTCGCCCGAGCCCGGCTTTCGGTTACTTCAGTGAAGTGGAAGTTGGTGGTGAGGTGCCGCGTGAACTGCTCAGCCGGGCGCGCATGCATGGCCGCGAGGATGGCCGCGCGCCCTTCCAGGCGCACACCGGTGCGGATGAACACCCCGTCGGGGACGAACAAGTCGGCGAGCGCCTCGTACTGCTTGTGGTCGATGTGGTACGCCCAGGCGTGGCTCAGGGCCACGCACTCGGCCTCGACCTCCCGGCGCATTGCCTTGTCCATGTTCGTCTTCCGCGTGGCTGGCTTACTTCTCGTCGGCCTTGATGCCCGACACTTCGGCGCTCGCGGTGCCGGCATCCATGGGAAAACGATCGCCGAAGTCGAACATGTCGTCGTGCTGGAAGCCGTCGTAGTGCTGCACTTCCCACCAGTTGTGGTCGCAGTCGACCAGGTAAAAAGAGTACACGCCATGCTGGTCGGCGATCGGCATCACCTTGCGGATGCCATAGACGTCCTTGAGTTCGTTGGCGGCCTTCCAGCAGCGGTCGACCTCCTCGCGCGAGCCGACGTCCACGCCCCAGTGGTTGAGCAGGTTCACCGGCTTCAACTTGTCGCCAACCTCGACGCATACGATATGGAACTTCATGCCGCAGCGGATCACCATCGCGGGAATCGCGTGGCGCACGCATTCGAAGCCCATGAATTCCTCGTAGAACTTGCGCGAGGCCTTGAGGTTGTAGCACTCCAGCGTGCCGTGCGACATCACGTAGGGCTTGATGACCGACTGGGCCGAGTTGGGCGGCGTGAAGGCGGCGTTTTCGATGGCGGGAATCATGGCTGGTTTCCTTGGTTGGCGTTGGGAGCGGTGTCGGCCGCGGTCAGGAAGGAATCGGCGAAGAATGCATCTTCGGGCAGGCGCCGCCCGGCGATGAAATCGCGGCGCGCGGCATCGACCATCGGCGGCGCGCCGCAGGCATATACCTGGTGGCCGGAAAGGTCGGGGAAATCGTCCATTACGGCGCGGTGCACCAGGCCGGTCCGGCCCTGCCACTGGTCTTCCGGCAACGGGTCGGACAGTACCGGCACGTAGCGGAAGTCGGGAAAGGTCTTCTCCCACGCGCGCGGCAGGTCGATCATGTAGAGGTCGCGCTTGGAGCGGCAGCCCCAGTAGAGCGTCATGGGGCGGGTATCGGGCCGCCTGGCGGCGAACTCCAGCATGGCCTTGATTGGGCCGAAGCCGGTACCGCTGGCGACGAACACGGCGGGCCTTTGCGACTCACGCAGGTAGAAGCTGCCCAGCGGCCCTTCGAAGCGCATCACCTCGCCGACCTTCACGCCGCCGGAGAACAAGCGGTCAGTGAACGCCCCGCCGGGCAGGTGGCGGATGTGGAATTCCAACGCCCGCACGCCTTCGACGGTGTGTGACACCGCAATCGAATAACTGCGCCGCGAGCCGTCCTTGAACATGAAGTCGACGTACTGGCCGGCGACGAACTGCATGTTCTCGTTCATCGGCAGGCGCACCCTGAGCAGGATCACGTCATGGGCGAGCGGGGTGATGTCCGTCACGCGGCACGGCACCACCTTGGTCTCGATGCCGGCCAGGCCTTCGATCTCCTTGACCTCGATGACGCAGTCCGATAGCGGGCTGGACTGGCACAGCAGGGCGAAGCCGGCTGCCCGGTCCTCATCCTTGAAATAGGCAGGATGCGAGTCGCCGTAGTCGACCTTGCCTTCGACGATGCGACCCTTGCAGGAATTGCACACCCCCTGCTTGCAGGAGTAGGGCATGAAGTTGCCGGCGGCCAGGCCGGCGGCGAGGATGCGCTGCCCGTCGGCCACCTCGAAGCGGTGGCCGCTGGGCCTGAGGGTTACGGAATATGCCATGCAGGGTCCCCGGTCACGCCATGGTGTTGACGAGGCTGCCCACCCCCTGCACCTCGCAGCGCACCACGTCGCCCGCCTTGAGGAAGATGCCGCGCGGCGTACCCACGCCCGCAGGCGTACCGGTGATGATGACGTCGCCGGGGAAGAGCGTCACGCGCTGCGACATGAACGACACCAACTCCGCGTCGTTGAAGATGATCTGGCGGGTCGAGGAATCCTGCATCAGGGTGTCGTTGACCCACAGCCTCAGCGCCAGGTTGTTGGTATCCGGCATGTCCTCTTTCGGAACCAGCCAGGGCCCCATCGGGCAGGAACCGTCCCAGTTCTTGTGGCTGACCCAGTCGTATTCCATCGGCGAGCCGGAGTTGGGCTTGGCCCCCGTGCGCCGCAGGTGATCGCGCGCGGACAGGTCGTTGGCAATGCTGTAGCAGGCCACGTAGTCCATCGCCTGCTCGATCGAAACATCCTTGCAGGTCTGGCCGATCACCAGCGCGACCTCGATTTCCCAGTCCACCGTTTTCGAATAGGGCGGCAGCCTGATCACCGCGCCGTGGCCCGCCAGGGTGTTGCGCGGGGTCTTGATGAAGCACCACGGCGACATGCCCACCACATGCGGGTCGGGCGCCGGCGGCAGGTTGAATGCGCGTGCCATCTCGGCCATGTGGTCGTGGTAGTTGGCCCCGGCACAATAGATTCCGTTGGGATACAGCACCGGCGCCAGATAGGTCAGCGACTCGACCGGCCGCCCCGCATTGCCCGCCAGGCGCGTGGGCGTCGCGGCCAGGGCGCGCAGGTCGGCGCTGGCCGCCGACCAGTCTTCCATGACCGCAAGCACGGTGGGTGTGGCAGGGCGCACATCGGCAAGGTCATAGGCCAGGCCACCAATGACCACCGCGCCGGTGGCACGCCCGCCCTTAGAGTAGGAGAGCAGCTTGAACGATGCCATCACTTCGCCGCCGTCATGGCGCAGTTCTGCCCATAGGAATCGATATGGCCCGCCACGATGCGATCGACGGTCCGGTTGGTGACCCGGCCGGTGTCATCCCTGACCACCGTGCGCAGCGTCCAGTCCTGGATGGGCATGTGGTTCTTGTTGAACTTGAAGTTGCCGCGGATCGACCTGAACTTGGCGTTTTCGATCGCCGTCGTGAGGGCCTCCTTGTCGCCCGTCTTGCCCTTGATGGTCGGCAGCGCCGAAGAAAGCAGCATGCCGAGGTCGTAGGCCATCGCGGCATACAGGGTAGGCAGGCGCTTGTATTCCTTTTCGAAGGCCGCGACAAAGGTCTTGTTCTCGGGGTTGGCGGTATCGTGGGCCCAGTTGGTGGAATTCATCGCGCCCAGGGCGGAGTCGCCCACGGCGCGCAGGATGTCCTCCTCGAAGGAAGAATTGGGGCCCACCAGCGGCGAGATCTTCGACAGGCCCGCCAGCTTGTACTGCTTCATGAAGTTGATCCCCATGCCCCCGGGCAGGAAGGCATAGACGAATTCGGGTTTCTTGGCCTGGATCGCGGCGATTTCGATCGAATAGTCGAGCTGGTTGACGGTGGTGTAGACCTCGCCGGCGAGCGGCTCCTTGTAATAGCGCTTGAGCCCGGCCACCGCGTCCTTGCCGGCCGGGAAGTTGGGCACGACCACATAGATGTTCTTGAGTTTCTTGGCGGTGAAGTACTTGCCCATTACCTCGTGCGGCCCGTCGGTCTGATAACCCACGGAGAAGTAATAGCGGTTGCAGCCGGCGCCAGCCAGGTCCGACGGGCCCGGTACTGTCGACACATACGGCGTTTTCGCGGCCACCGCGGCAGGCGTCACGGCCAGAACGACCTGGCCGAAAATGGTGCCGGCCAGCATGTTGACGCGGTCCTGGTTGATCATCTTGTCGGCCAGTTGCTTGCCGATCTCCGGCCTGGCCTGGTCGTCGCCCGGCACCAGCTCCGTCGGTACCCCGCCAAGCGCGCCGCCGCCCAGCTTGAGGGCGAGGTTGAGCCCGGCCATGGTTTCCGTACCGAACGCGCTGGCCGGGCCGGACATGGTGCTGATGACACCGATCTTGAATTTTTCCTGCGCCTGCGCGCCGGTGACGGCGAACGCCGCGCAGGCGATCGCAAGCATGCCGCGGAACTGCAGTGCCATGTTTGTCTCCTTGAATGGCCGGGCAAAAAGGGAGTTGAAGCCACCCGGCGCGGTTTTGTTAACGCATTGTGCTGCGGGAAGTCCGGATTCACTATACTTTGCGATCAATGGTTTGTATTGATGGCATTGATAAATGAAGGATCTCAACCTGCTGCGGGTGTTCGAAGCGATCTGGGAAACCCGCTCGGTCAGCAAGGCGGCGGATCGGCTTGCGCTCACCCAGCCGGCGGTGAGCAGCGCCCTCGCCCGCCTGCGCGAGGCCTATTCCGACCCGCTGTTCACGCGGGCCGGCACGCAGATGGCGCCCACCGCGTTCTGCAGTCAGCAGGCCCACTACCTGCTCGACGCGCTGGCGCTGGTGCAGCGCTCACTCTCGGACGTGCAGGCCTTCGATCCCGCCACCTCGACGCGCGAGTTCGTGCTCGGCATGCGCGACATCGGCGAGGCCACCCTGCTGGCGCCGGTAATCGCGCATTGCCGGCAAACCGCGCCCGGCGTGCGCTTCCACACCATGCTCTCGCCGCTGGAGACCACCAACCAGAAACTGGCGGACGGCCGCGTGGATCTCGCGGTCGGCTTTCTGCCGGCGCTGGAAGCGGGCATCCACCGTCGGGAGTTGTTCAGCCAGCACTATGTGTGCGCGATGCGCGCCGGCCACCCTTTGCTGGCGAGACGCCTGCGCATCGGCGACCTCGCCCGCGCAGGGCATATCGCCATCGAATACCTGGGTACCGGGCACGCGCTGGTGGAACGCCAATTGAAGGAGCAGGGACTCGACCGTCCGGTCGTTCTGCGCACCCCGCATTACATAGCAGCCGCACCCATCCTGGCCGTAACCGACCTGGTGTGCCTGATGCCGGAAATGCTGGCGCGCGCCCTCCAGACCAGCCACGGCATTGAATTCCGGCCGATTCCCCTGAAGGCCATGCGCTTTCCGATCGCGCTGTACTGGCATGACCGCTTTCACCGCGACCCGGGCAATCGGTGGCTGCGCTCGGTCTTCGCCCGTTTTCACGGGCCGGCCGGCGTCATGCCCGACCCGGACTGAGCGCTATTGCCTGAACAGACGCGCGAAATGGCTGCGCAACCACTGGTTCGCGGGTTCCTGATGGAAACGCCGGTGCCAGTACTGGTTCACCTGGAAGGGCGGGATCTTCAGCGGATGCGGCAACAGGCGTACCGGCAGGATCCTGGCAAACGCCTCGCCCAGGCGCTGCGGCACGGTGACCACAAGGTCGGTTTCGGCGATCACCATCGGCACGGAAAGAAAGTGCGGCAGGCGCACGCGCACGTCGGGCTCGATGCCGGCGCGTTCGAACACCGCCTCGACGATGCCATGGCCGGTGCCCTGCGCGGACACCACGGCATGGCGGGCCTCGCGGAAGGCCTTCAGGCTCATGCCCGCGCCGACCTGCGGATGCTCGGTGCGCACCATGCATACGTAGGTTTGCGAAAACACCCGCTGCTGATAGAAGCCGGTCTTGAGATCGGGCAGGAAACCGACCGCCAGGTCCACCGCCCCCGATTCCATGGCCAGCCGCGCCTCGCGCGCGGGCAGGGCCACCGTCTCCAGCGTGGCGCGCGGGGCGGCGTGCTCCAGGAAGCGCAACAGCCCCGGCAGGAACACGATCTCGCCGATATCCGACATCAATACCGTGAAGCGCCGGCTGGCGGCGGCGGGGTCGAACTGCGCCTGCGGCGCAAGGCCCTCACGCCGCGCGCCGAGCGCCTGGCGTCCAGCGATGTGTTGCGATGCACGTGCAGGGCCTCGAAAACGCGCAGCAGGTTGAGGTCGAAGCGGGCCAGATCCATGATGCGGTCCTGCAAGGCAAGGGCCTTGAAAATACCGCATATTCGCCGCGGTGATTGCCGGCCCGGCGGCACAAGGGTTACCCTAGCGCCTTTGCAGTCCGGCACAGCGGCACGCATCCCGCCGCCCGGCGCGGCCAGTACGCAGGAGACACCCCATGAACGCACCAGATCCCGCCTTCGCCCCGACCGCGCCGGTTGCCTGGCACACGCCGGGCGATTCGCGCGTTCCGTACCGTGTGTACACCGACGCGGCCCTCTACAGGGAAGAACTCGAGCGCCTGTTCTACCGCGGTCACTGGTGCTACGTCGGGCTGGCGGCCGAGATTCCCAACCATGGCGACTTCAAGCGCACCTTCGTCGGCGAGCGCCAGGTCATCATGGTGCGCGACGCGGACGGCGCCATCAACGTGGTGGAAAACCACTGCGCGCACCGCGGCGTGGCCTTCGTGGAGAAGAACTTCGGCAACCGTCGCGACTTCATCTGCCCTTACCACCAGTGGAGCTACGACCTCAAAGGCAACCTCCAGGGACTGCCGTTCCGCCGCGGCGTGCGCCAGGACGGCCGTGTCAACGGCGGGATGCCGCCGGGCTTTCGGACAGAAGACCACGGCCTCACCAAACTCAAGGTGGCCGAAAAGGGCGGCGTGGTGTTCGCCTCCTTCGACCACTCGGTCGAGGATTTCGACACCTATCTGGGCGAAGTGCGACCCTGGTTCGAGCGCGCCTTCAACGGCCGCAAGCTGACCATCCTCGGCTACTCGCGCCAGCGCATCCCCGGCAACTGGAAGCTGATGCAGGAAAACATCAAGGACCCCTACCACCCGGGCCTGCTGCACACTTGGTTCGTTACCTTCGGCCTGTGGCGCGCCGACCAGAAAGCCTACATGCGCACCGACCGCCACGGCCGCCACGCGGCGATGATCGGCTTCAAGAACAGCGGCGGCAAGAGTGAAGTGACCCAGGGCGTGGCGAGCTTCAAGGAGAACATGGCGCTCGAGGACGACCGCATCCTCGACGTCGTTCCGGAGGCATGGTGGAAGGGCGGCGACTTGGGCATCGATGCCGTGCCTACCGCCTGCATGCAGACCATCTTTCCCTCGCTCATCATCCAGCACAACGTCAATTCGGTCTCGACGCGCCAGATCGTGCCGCGCGGCGTGGACGCCTTCGATTTCGTCTGGACCCATTTCGGCTTCGAGGACGATACCCCCGAGATGACGCGCCGGCGCATGCGCCAGGCCAATCTGTTCGGTCCCGCCGGCCTGGTATCCGCCGATGACGGCGAGGTGGTGGAACTCTCGCAGGTGGGCTTCACGCAGCATCCCGACTACCAGACCATCGCGGAGCTGGGCGGTGTGGAGGCCGGCAACAGCGACCACATGGTGACCGAAACGCTGATCCGCGGCATGTACGGCTATTACCGCAAGGTCATGGGGATCTAGTCGCATGAAATCGGCCATCGAACTGCGCCTGGAACTCGACGATCTGTACGCACGCTACGCGGCCAGCCTTGACGAAGCGCGCTATGACGACTGGATCGATCTGTTCACCGACGAATGCTTCTACCGGGTGGTGCCGCGCGAGAACTTCGACCGCAACCTGCCGCTCTCGACCATGATGGCCGAGAGCCGCGGCATGCTGAAGGACCGGATCTACGGCATCACCAGCACGCTCTACCACCAGCCCTACTACCAGCGCCACATCGTCAGCGGGTTGTTCATCCGCAAGAACGAAGGCGAGGCGCTCCATACCCAGGCGAACTACGCGGTGTTCCGCACCAAGCAGAATGAGATCTCCGAGGTCTTCAATGTCGGTCGCTACATCGACACGGTGGTCACCGACGGCGGCCGCCTGAAGTTCAAGGAAAAGCTCTGCGTGTTCGACAGCGAATTGATCCCCAATTCGCTGATCTATCCGGTCTAGCCGTAGCGCCCGCGCGCGGTCGGCCGCTTTCACGGCGCTATTCGACCAATGCGGCATGCCGCGCGAGCGGTAGCATCGAAGGCAATGGGACAAGCCGCGCCTGCCTCGCAGGCGCGCACCGACCGCCTTCCGCCATCGCACCATGCCCGCCATCGCTGACACTTCGCCCGTCGCCATCGACCGCCTGGCGCGCGACCTCAAGATCCCGCCCTGCCCGGCCGTGCTCGAGCGCCTCGTCCGCGAAGCACGCAAGGATGACCCCGATCCGCGCACGCTCGCCGGTCTGATCAACCAGGATGCGGGCCTCGCTGCCGCCGTCCTGCGGGCCGTCAACTCTCCGGTCTACGGACTGTCGCGCAAGGCCCAGGACGTGCAGCAGGCCCTCGCCATCATGGGGGTGAATGCCACGATGAACCTGATCAACGGGTTGATGCTGCGTCAGGCCTTTCCCGCCGCATCCGGGACACTGATGCAGCGCTTCTGGGATCAATCATCCGGCGTCGCCCTGGCGGCGGTGGCGGTGGCCAGACGCATACCCGGCTGCAGCCGTGAAGAGGCCCACACCTACGCCCTGTTTCGCAACTGCGGTATCGCGGTGATGATCAGCCGCTTCCCCGACTACGGCCCGTTTCTGGCTGGCCATGCCACCACGCCCGGTCCGGCGCTGCTGGCCGCCGAAGGCGCCAAATACGGCCTGCACCATGCCCGCATCGGCTATGCGCTGGCCCGCACCTGGGGCCTGCCCGAAACCCTCGCCTACAGCATTCTGTTCCATCACCATATCGACCTGATGCCCGGTCGCCTCGGGGAGGGGCAGCGTGCCTCGCCGACCTTGGTCGCGGCGGCGTTGCTGGCCGAGCAGGTCGCCAATCTCGAGGCCGGCGGCAGCCTCACCTCCGAATGGCTGACCCATGAGCAATTCGTGCTCGCGTCCCTGCAAATCAGCGCCGAGGACGTCGCCGACATCCTCGGCACAGGCAGAAACGGTCCGCGCGCGACGTTCGGCCGCAGCCTGTCACCCGCGAGGATATAGCGCCCCGAGGCCGGCAGCGCCGCGATGCCGGCCGATGCCGGCGCCCCGATTACGCCTCCCGTATTGGCATCCGCACACCGGCACCATCCCCTCAGCGGATGGTTGATATGCAGGCGCATAGGCGCGGCCCTCCACGCCCGGGCCTGCCGGCACACGCGATGGTCCGCTTCGAGGCCGCCTGACGCCGCTTGAGGCGGCCCTTGCGTCGCTTTCGGGCCGCTATTCGGCCGATGCGGCGCGCCGCAAGGCGTATAACATTTCCGGCAATGGGTATTA
>CANGUJ010000003.1 GCA_947456845.1 Burkholderiales bacterium
CGGCCCCCAGGCGGGCGCGCCGGGCGTTGCGCTCCGGGCCGTGGCATGCAGCGCCGCAACCTGCCGGGGTGCGGTGGCGTTGCCGCGCAGGCTGGCGTGGCCCGGCCGGTGGTCGGCATCGGGTTGCAGCGTTTCCAGGGTGCCGGGCCCCAGGCGCGCGTTGAGACGTTCCAGCAGGGCCGCCAGCCCTTGTGCCGGGCGGGCCGGTTCCGGCAGCAGCGCACGGGTGGCCTCGGTGGCGGTGCTGGCGTGCGGGGTGCTTACCCCGATGCGCTCCACCCGGTGCGTCAATGCGGTGTGGTTGAGCCGTTCGCGCAGGATCAGGTTGAAGCGCTCGCCCGACGCGGCGGGCTCGAGGAAGCTCAGGGTCAGGGTGCTGTGCGCGCCGGTTGGCATGCCGGGGCGGGCGCGTTCATGGTGCAGGGTGAGGTCGATGCGGTCGACCGCCTGCCTGCGTGCGCGCAAAAACCCCTCGAGCTGGCGGAACGCGCGTGCGCAAGCGAACTGCAGGGCCTCCGCCGACTCGGCAGGGGCCGGCAGGGTGAGGGTGGTGCGAAAAGTCTCGGGAAACACCATGGCCTGCACAGGGTCGGGCGTGCGGCCCAGGGCGCGGTCGAGTTCGTCGACCAGGGCATGGCCGAAGCGGCGCTTGAGGCCGTCGCGCGGCAGGGCCAGCACGTCGGCCAGGGTGGCGAGTCCGAGCGTGGTGAAGGTGGCGGCGTAACCGGCGGCGCTTTGCAGCGCCTTCACCGGCAGGCCAGGCAGTGTCGCGTGCAGTTCGGCCGGTGTGTCGAGATGGGTGGCAAAGCCGCAGGCCGCAAGCATGCGTGCGCTCGTGGGGGTGGGGCTGGTGGCGAGCGTGGCGGCAAACCCCTGCGCGGCAAGGTCCTGCGCCAGCAGCCTTGTCAGCGTACCGAGGCCGCCGAACAGGCGGGCGCTGCCGCCGGTTTCGAGCAGCAGGCCATGCGCAAACTCCCCGACCTGCGAGGTGTATTGCAAGGCCCACTGGGCGAGCCCGGCGAGTGCTTCGGCCTCCAGTGCGGGATCGCGTTCGATCCATTCGAGCGCCGGCGCCAGTGCGTGCGCGGCGGCCAGGCCGTGGCCGCTGCGCACGCCGGCCGCCTGCGCGGCGTCATTGGCGATGACGACACGCCGCTTCTCGACCACCGCGAAGGCGCGCTCAGGCGCTTGCGGTATGCAGTCGAGCGTCAGGCTTGTCAGCTGAATCGCGGTCCACAGCATGGGGAACGAGCGCAATGGGAGAAGTCGGCCGGGCGAACAGGGGGGAGGGCGGCGTGACGACGATGGGCCGGGCCAGGACGCCGCCGCGGCGCTTGAGGATGCGCAAGGACAGGCGGGACTGCGGCGCCGCCTCAAGGGCGATGCGCAAGGCCGCCGGTGTGGTTGCGTGGGCGGCATTGTCCGGGCGCATCAGCACCGCCAGCACCGGCTTGCCCTCGACCGCCAGTTGCAGGCGCCGCGCATCCTGCGCGGTGAGATGGCGTGGCCAAGCCAGAAGCGCGCCATTGGACAGACCCTTGAGGATTTGCTCGCAGGCCCACAGGATGTCGGCCGGGCGGCGCGGGCGCACGATGATCAGGCCGGATGCCGCGATGCCGCCACCTACAAAGGCCGGCGCATGCGGCAGCCAGGGTGGGGCAAGCAGGAATACCGGCGAGCCGGCGCGCGTGAGGGCGCCCAAGGTCGGAAAGAAAAGCCGCAGTTCGCCAATGCCAACCTGGCCGTGGATCACCTCGGTGAGGGCGCCGGCCGGCCAGCCGCCGCCCGGCAACTCGGTGTCTAAGGCCGCGTAGCCGCTGGCGATGCCGGGGCGCGCGGCATGCGCGAGGTCGCGGCCGCGCCACACGCCCGGCATGGCGTCGATGCCGGCTGGCATGGCGCTGGCGGAGGGTGCGCTACCGCTGGCAGCCGGCGCGTTGTCATGCGCATCGGCAGCGTCTGCGCAGGAGGGAAAGAGGGCATGCCCCATGGCGACGGGCAGGGGTACGGCGTGGTGGAGGCGGTGCGCTCAGGCCGCAAGCCAGTCGATTCCCATGCGCAGGGCAAAACCGGCGGCGCACACCACACTAACCCAGCGGTCCTGGTCCTGCGCCAGAAAGCCGGTCAGGGCGATGGCGAGGCGACCTTGGAATCTTTGCGGGGGAGTGCCGCGGACGGGTACGGCGTCGGCGGAAGGGGGCGCAAGGCGGCGGGTGGGGGCTTGCATGGCGGTGCGTACTCCGGATTGGGCGGGGGAGTTAGCATACCGCAAATACTGTTTTTATGTACAGTATTTTTTGAGTGCCCTGATGAATCAGTCGATCAGCGACCCATCATACCGGGCCTGGCGTGGGCGCGCGGGGCATCACGGCTGTTCTGTATTCAAAGGTCTTGCGCGATTTTCTCGATTTCCGCGCGCGCCGGAAATTTGTCACCCAGGGCAGCGAGTTCTTCCAGCAGCAGGCGGGCTTCACGTTTCTTGCCGGTCTTGATGAGTACACGGGCATAGTTGAGGCGGATGGCATGCGCCTGGGGCGCCAGTTCGACCGCCTTGGCCAGGAGTTCGTTGGCGCGCGAAACCTCCCCCTTTTCAAGCAGCAGCACCCCCAGGGTGTCCATGAACGCCGGTTGGTTGGGCGCGATCTGGTTGGCTTTCTCGGCTAGCGGGATGGCATCGGCTGCCTTGAGCCGGCCAGCGGTCCAGGCGAGGTTGTTGAGCAGGACCGGGTTTTCCGGCATGGCCGCGAGCAAGTCGCGGAAACGTTGCGAAGCGCCTTGAAGGTCGTTGCGTGCCAGGGCGGCTTCACCCAGATGCATCTGGAAGCCGTAATCCCTGGGTTGTTCCTTTTGCCAGGCGGCTGCCATGCGTTCGGCTTCCGCGGTGTTGCTGCCCGCCAGGAGCGCGCCATGCAGCTTGACGGCCATTTCGGTGGAAGGGGCTTGCTTGAGCCCCGCACGATAGGCATTGGCTGCATCAGCCCAGGCTTTTTGCGAGGCATGGATGTCGCCTTCGAGCAGGTGACCGATGGATTCCTTGGGTCGCTGCTTCTGTACCTCGCGCGCCGTGGCCAGGGCGTTCCTGGTCTTGTTGGCCTGCAGATCGAGCATGATGAGCCCGCGTTGCGCTTCCACCAGGTCAGGCTTGATTTCGAGCGCCTGGCGCAGGTTCTGTGCGGCGGCCTCGGGCTTCCGGGCGGCGATATTGATCTCGGCCATGCGCACATAGGGGCGCACTGCCCCCGGTTGCAGGGCTATCTGCTTGTTGCAGGAAACCAGCGCCTGGTTGAAATCGCCATTGGCCTGCTGGGCTTGGCCCAGCAGGTCGTAGAGTTCGGGCCGGTCGGGCAGCGCGGCAATGCCGTCCTGCGCCGCGGTGATGGCCTTGCGGTAATCCCTGGCGCGCATGTGCAGGTCGACCAAGGCGGCGCGCGGCGCGGTTTCGTCCGGGCGCGCTGCGACCGCTTGGGCGATGAGCGCGGCCGCTTCCTCGACCGTGGCGCCCATCTGTGCCTTGACACCGGCGATGGCCAGGTAGGCCTGGGCGTTTTTCGGATCGGCGGCGATGAGCGCCTCGAAGCGCCTGATCGCCTCAGCAGGTTTCTTGTCCTGCATGTCTAGGGTCGCCAGGCCCGCCACCGCCGGGAAATAGGCCGGGTTGAGGGCAAGCGCCTTGCCGAAGCTGGCGCGTGCACCGGCGGCATCGCGCTTGGCCAGCAGGAGACGGCCGCGCATTTCATGCGGCAAGGGGTTGTCCGGCATCTTCTTCTGCAGATTGTCGATGGCGACGAGCCCCTTGTCGACCTCACCGCGACGCAAATGGTTGGTGATGAGCGCCATGTCGGCCGAAGTGCCGGTATCGCCGGCGGAAATCTTCTCCAGCGCTCCGAAGGCCGCGTCTGCCTCGCCCTTGGCGAGGCGTGTCAGCGCCAGGCTGGTTTGCTTGCGTGCGTCCGCGGGATCGAGCTTCGTGGCGGCGGTGAAGAATTCCTCCGCGCGCACTGCGTCGCCGTTGCGCATATAGGCTTCGCCTGCCAGCATCAGCAGGTTGGCGTCATCGCTGATGCTTTCGAGTATCGGCTTCAAGGCCTCGACCGCCTTGGCCGGCTGCTCGGAGGCCAGATAGGTCAGGGCAAGCCAGCGGCGCGCTGGCAGCGAGCGCGCATCCGTCTTGAGCGCTTGTGCCAGGTGGGTTTCCGCCTGCGCGTATGACTTGAGGCTGAATTCGATTGCGCCGGCCTGGGTCAGCGCGACCGGGTTGTCAGGCGCCATGCGCAGCAGCTGCTGCGCGTATTCACGCGCGGACTTGAAGTCCTTTCTGGCGAAAGCGATCTGCGCGCCGGCCAGTTGGGTCAAAGGATGTCTCTTGGCGACGCCGGCAAGCGCCTCGAATTCCTTGGCGGCTTCGTCCTGATTCGCCTGCCCCATCAGGTTGGAGATCACGGCGAAGCGCGCAACGGCGTAATCGGGCCGGATTTCAACCGCCTTGCGGTATGAGGCCATGGCGGCGGCGCGCTCATTGCGCACCATCTGCAGATCGCCCTTGAATTTCCAGGCCTCGGCATCGCGCGGTTGTTGCTGAATAGCCTTTTCCACGTCCGCCATCGCTTCGTCGGCCTTGCCGGCCGAGCCGTTCAGGCGCGCCCGGGTCAGGAGGGCGGGGGTGAAGTCGGCCTTCCTGGCGAGCGCCTGCTCCACGGCCTGCTGCGCGCCGGCAAGGTCGCCCGTTGATGCCATGGCCGAGGCGATACTGTTTTGCACCGAAGCGAAGGCCAGCGGATCGGCGGGCTGGACCTTGCGGCCCTCGTCGAGCAGGACCTTGAACTGGCCGGTAGCCGCATAGGCTCGCAGAAGCAGGGGCATCACCTGGTCGGGGGAAACCCCCTGGTCGCGCGCCTTGCGCAGTTCGACCTCGGCGCCGCGCGCGTCGCCGCTTTCAAGCAAGACCTGTCCAAGCAGCAGGCGCGCCTCGGCGTTGTCGTTTTTCTTCTGCAGCGCGTTCTTGATCTCGATGGTAGCCGCTTTCCTGTCGCCGCGCTCGAGGTGCTGGCGTGCGGTCGCGATGTGCTTTTCGGGGCTGTCATTGCCGCATGCGGCAAGCAGGATCATGGCGACGGCCAAGGCGCTCGCGATACGGGCCCGGGATTTGGCATGGAATTGTGGCATTTCGGGTTTGCGGTCCGGGAATGCCGCGCGTGTGCCGAAACGGGCGCGGCCGACGCCGAACGGGCTGAAGACGATAAGTGCATTCTATCCTCGCCTTGACGCGCACCCGCAGGCCGCAGGCCGCGGGGACGCAGGAGGCCCTATGCTAAATTCAAGAGTCCCTTCATTCCGCAAGCGCCGCGCAGGCCTTCCATCAAGATGCCATACGTCACCGCCCCTGACGGGGTCCGCCTCTGTTACGAAGAAGCCGGTAGCGGCACGCCCATCGTGTTCGTGCATGAATTCCTCGGCGACATCGAAGCCTGGGAAACGCAAATGCGCTACTTCTCGCGACGCTATCGCGCCATTGCCTTCAACGCGCGCGGCTATCCGCCTTCGGATGTGCCGCAAAAGGCCGAGGACTACGCATTCGAGCACCAGCGCGCCGGCATTCTTGCGGTGCTTGACGGCCTCGGCATCGAGCGTGCCCACATCGTGGGCCTGTCGATGGGGGCTTTCGCGACCTTTTATTTCGGCATGCGCTGGCCGGAGCGCGCGCTGTCCCTGACTTTGGCCGGTATCGGCTCGGGATCGATGCCCGAGGTGCGCGCGCAGTTCCATGCGGAATCCGAAGCGAGCGCGGAGAGCCTGCTTGCCACCGGCTGGGGAGCCAATGCCGAGGCGCGCACGCTCACCCCCACGCGGGTGCAGTTGCGCAACAAGGATCCGCGCGGTTTCGCCGAATTCGTCAGCCATGTCCGGCAGCATTCCGCCCTGGGGTCGGCGATGACCCTGAAAGGCTACCAGGCGCGCCGCCCGTCGCTGGGGGATTTCGCCGCCGAGATGGCGCGTTGCACGGTGCCGACGCTCATCATAAGCGGCGACGAGGATGAGCCCTGCCTGGATGCTTCGCTGATGCTCAAGCGCCACATGCCGTCGGCCGGCCTGGCCTTCATCCCGCAGACCGGGCATGCCTGCAACCTCGAGGAACCGGACCTGTTCAACCAGATGTGCGACCGGTTCTTCCATCAGGTGGAGTCCGGCCAGTACCGCCTGCGCGATCCGCTCGCCCGCACCCACCGCATGCTGTAGGGCGCCTTGAAACTCGTCATCGCCACGCCCAGCCCGTTCGCCCGCAAGGCGCGCATCGCGCTGCTGGAAAAAGGCGTCGTCTTCGAGACCGTGATCGACAATCCCTGGAACCCGGGCGCGCAGGCATCGGCGCACAACCCGCTGGGCAAGATCCCGGTGCTGCTGACGCCGGAGGATGGCGCGATCTTCGATTCGAGGGTCATCGTCGACTACGCGGAGGCGAAGTGGCCGGCGCCGCCCGTGCTGCCGGGCGATGCCATGCAGCGGGTCGCGGCGCGGCAGGTCGAGGCAGTGGCCGACGGCGTATGCGATGCCGTCGTGTTGATCGTGCTCGAGCGCGCCCGGCCCGAGGGATTGCGCAGCGCCGACTGGGTCGCGCGCCAGCGCGCCAAGGTGGAAGCGGGGGTGGTGGATGTCGATGGCCGGCTGGGCGGCAGGCCATGGTTTGTCGGCGAGGCGTTCGGGTTGGCCGACATCGCCGTCGGCTGCATGCTCGGCTACCTGGACCTGCGCCTGCCGGAATTCGCGTGGCGCGCGGCGGCTCCGCGCTTGGCGAACTGGTTCGAGCGCATCGGCGCGCGCGAATCCTTTCGCGCCACGCAGCCTTCGATACAGCCGATCAACGCGGTGCGCTGACCGGTCATGCCTGGTGGCCGCCCAGGGCGGGGCGGCCCGCTAGTGCGCGGATGACTGCTTCTTCGAGAGCAGGCGGATCGCCCGCTCGAGGCCGTCGATAGTGAGCGGGTACATGCGGTTGCCGACGATCTGCTTGATCACCGAGATCGACTGGCGGTATTCCCATACCCGCTCGGGTTCCGGATTGAGCCATACCGCGCTCTTGAAATGCTCGAGGAAGCGCTGTATCCACACCGCACCGGGCTCCTCGTTGTTGTATTCGACGCTCCCGCCCGGCTGCAGGATCTCGTACGGACTCATGGTGGCGTCGCCGACGAAGATCAGCTTGTAGTCCCGGTTGTACTTGCGGATCACATCCCAGGTCATGAATTTCTCGGAATGGCGACGGCGGTTGTTCTTCCAGAGGAAGTCGTAGACGCAGTTGTGGAAGTAGTAGTACTCGAGGTGCTTGAATTCGGTCTTGGCAGCCGAAAACAGTTCCTCGGCCTGCTTGATGTGGTCATCCATGGTGCCGCCCACGTCCATCAGCATGAGCACCTTCACGGTGTTCTTGCGTTCGGGCACCATCTTGATGTCCAGCCAGCCTGCGTTCCTGGCGGTGGACTCGATCGTATCGGGCATGTCGAGTTCCTCGGCCGCGCCTTCCCGGGCGAACTTGCGCAGGCGGCGCAACGCCAGCTTGATGTTGCGGATGCCCAGTTCGACGGAGTCGTCGTAGTCCTTGTAGGAGCGTTGGTCCCATACCTTGACCGCCGAGCGGTTGCGGCCCCCGGCCTGGCCGATGCGCACGCCCTGCGGGTTGTAGCCGTGCGCGCCGAAGGGCGAGGTGCCGCCGGTGCCTATCCACTTGCTGCCGCCCTCGTGGCGTTCCTTTTGCTCGTCGAGACGCTTCTTGAGCTCCTCCATCAGCTTGTCCCAACCAAGCGCCTCGATCTTGGCCTTTTCTTCCGGCGTGAGGTTGTTCTCGATGACCTTGCGCAACCAGTCCTCCGGCAGGTCGCGCTTCAGGTCGACCAGGGAGTCGACGCCGCGGAAGTATTCGCCGAAGACGCGGTCGTACTTGTCGTACTTGGTCTCGTCCTTGATCAGGCACATGCGCGAGAGGAAGTAGAACTCGTCGATGGAAGGGCCGATCACGCCCTTCTGCAGCGACTCGAGCAGCACCAGGAATTCCTTGGTCGAGACCGGCAGGCCGGCATCCTTGCACTTGAGAAAGAAGTCGATGAGCATGTCTTGGCTCCTTGGCGCTAGCGCGCGAGCTGGAACTCGAGGTGGCTTTTGACGGCCGGCCATTCGTGCGGCAGGATGCTGAACACCACGGTGTCGCGCAGGGTGCCGTCGACATGCCGGGTATGGTTGCGCAGGATGCCATCCTGCCTGGCACCGAGCCGCTCTATGGCTCGGCGGCTGGCGGCGTTGAAAAAACTGGTACGGAACTCCACGGCAACGCATTCGAGGGTCTCGAACGCGTGGCCCAGCAGCATGCGCTTGCATTCGGTATTGAGGGCTGTACGCTGCGCCGATTGTGCATACCAGGTGGAGCCGATCTCGACACGCCGGTTTTTCTGATCGACATTCATGTAGGTCGTCATGCCGATGACGCGACCGGTTGCGGTCGAGCGAACGGCGAAGGGCAGCATGGAACCCGTCGCCTGCAAGCCGAGGCGACGGTCGATTTCAGCGGCCATGCCGTCGGGTGCCGGAATCGCGGTATACCAGAGCCGCCAAAGCTCGCCATCCCGCACCGCGGCCTGCAAGTCGGCGCAATGGTCCCGGGCGAGCGGCTCCAGGGTGGCGTGCCGGCCGGAGAGCGTGACCGGCGCCAGCCACGCCATGTCTAGCGGCCGGCCCGCGCCATGAACACAAGCCGCTCGAACAGCTGCACGTCCTGCTCGTTCTTGAGCAGGGCACCATGCAGCGGCGGGATGACGGTCTTGCTGTCCTTGGCCTTGAGCGCTTCGGGCGGGATGTCCTCGGCCAGCAGCAGCTTGAGCCAGTCGAGCAGTTCGGAGGTCGAAGGCTTCTTCTTGAGGCCCGGAATCTCGCGCATCTGGAAGAAAACCTCCAGCGCTTCCTTGAGCAATTCCTTCTTGAGGCCCGGGAAGTGCACGTCGACGATTTTCTGCATCGTTTCCTTGTCAGGGAACTTGATGTAGTGGAAGAAGCAGCGGCGCAGGAAGGCGTCCGGCAATTCCTTTTCATTGTTGGAGGTGATCATCACCACCGGCCGCTGGCGTGCCTTGACGGTCTGGCGCGTTTCGTAGACATAAAACTCCATGCGGTCGAGTTCGCGCAACAGGTCGTTGGGAAACTCGATGTCGGCCTTGTCGATCTCGTCGATCAGCAGCACCGACTGCCGTTCCGCCTCGAACGCCTGCCAAAGCACGCCGCGGACGATGTAATTGTGGATGTCCTTGACCTTTTGGTCGCCGAGTTGCGAATCGCGCAGTCGCGAGACCGCGTCGTCCTCGTACAGGCCCTGCTGGGCCTTGGTGGTCGACTTGATGTGCCACTGCATCAGAGGCATGTCGAGCGCAGCGGCGACCTCCTCGGCGAGCATGGTCTTGCCGGTGCCCGGTTCGCCCTTGATGAGGAGCGGGCGCTGCAATGTGATGGCGGCGTTGACCGCCAGCCGCAGGTCGTCGGTGGCGACGTAGTTCTTGGAGCCTTCAAAACGCATGGCGCTTTTCGTCCATATCTTGGAGATGATCGACCGATTATAGGGTAACCCCCATGCGCGTAGCGACTCGGATCGGCGGAGCGGCGCAGGCCACAGTGTCGGTGGAGAATTGTCTTATAATCGTCGGGTTGGGTTTTGCGACAAGACTACACAATCATATGAAAAACTCCCTCTTGATAGGGGCACTGCTTGTGAGTACGGCATCGATGCCTACTGCCTGGGCCCAAGGCGCTGACATCGGCGCCGGCAAGTCCGGCGGCAAGGCGGCCATGTGCATCGGCTGCCACGGCATTCCCGGGTACAAGGTGGCCTATCCGCATGTCTATCATGTGCCCTATATCGCCGGTCAGAATGTCAAATATCTGGAACTGGCGCTCAAGGCCTACCAAAGCGGCGAACGCAAGCACCCGACCATGCGGTCGATCGCGGCAGGCCTTTCCGACAAGGACATCTCGGAACTCGCGGCTTACTACGGAAACGCGCAGAAGGGGGGGGCGAAATGATGTTGCGCCTGATGCTTTCAGCACTGCTACTCGCGCTCGCAGGTCCTGCCGCCGCGGCGGGCAATATCGAGCGCGGCAAGCAGAAGGCCGACCAGGTGTGCGCGGCTTGTCATGCCGTCGGGGGCGACTGGAACAAGCCGCTCCAGCCGGAGTATCCGCGCCTGGCAGGCCAGTACCGGGACTACCTCGTGACCACACTCAACGCTTACAAGCAGGGCGAAAAGTCCCAGATCGGCCGCAAGAACGCGATCATGGCAGGGCAGGCGGCTGCTCTTTCGCGCCAGGAGATCGAGGACATTTCTGCGTTTCTGGCTTCACTTCCCGGCCCGCTGTTTACCAAATCGCGCTGACACCACACGCGGGGCGCGCATGACACGCCGGCTTCCCAGCCGGCGTTTTGTTTCGGGCGCCGCGGAACGCGCTATTTGGTGACGATCTTGTTGGCCTTGCTGATCGCGGTACGGATTTCTGCGATGGCCTTCTCGATCTCTTCGTCGGACAGGGATTCGCCTTTGGCGGCTTGCTCGAAGCCTTCGATCTGCGAGGAAAACTGGTCCGCCGGCAAGGTGAGGGTGGACACCGAGTCCGGCCCCTCGGGCCCGACGACGTTCCAGGTCATCGCAACGGCGGTGAGGTTGTCGGCGTCGGCTCCCGCCCTGCGCTCCGCTTGGTTCATCAGAGCGGGCACTGCCCGCATTACGCCATCGTTGATGAATGCGGTGGCGATGATGCGCGAGGGCAGCGGTCCCCATACGCCGTCAGTACAGAGCATCAGGGTGTCTCCTGCCTTCAGGCGCTGGGGCGCGGCGATGTCGACTTGCGGCGGTACGTGGGCGCCCAGGCAGCTGAAGATCTTGTTGCGGTCGGGGTGCGCTGACACCGCCTCTTCGCGCACGATACCCTGCAGCACCAGTTGCTGAATGCGCGAATGGTCTCGGGTCTGGTTGACGATCTGGCCGGCGCGGATCAGGTAGATGCGCGAGTCGCCGGCATGCGCCCACCAGGTCTGCCCATCCTGCACCACGGCCGCCACCACGGTCGTGCGCGGGGTTTCCAGTAGGCCGTGTTCCTCCGCGTATTGCAGGATCGCTGCATGCGCGCCCGCGATCGCGGAATCGAGGAATGCGCTCGGGTCCGCTAGCTTCGGCCGCCCTTCGCGCTGGAATTTCTGGCCCACGAATTCCACCGTGATCTGGGCGGCGATCTCGCCGTGCATATGGCCGCCCATGCCGTCGGCCACGATGATCATCAGCGACTCGCGCGAGAACACATACCCCATGCGGTCCTGGTTGTATTTGCGGCCGCCCTTGCGGCTTTCCTGGAAAATCGAGAATTTCATGGGGCAGACCGCCTAGCGCGATGATTCGGGTTTTTCGGTTTCCCCTGCAGGCGGGCGGGTGACGTCGTCTATGACGCGCTTGAATCCGGTGACGACAACAGCCCTGGGCTGCTCGGGGATGCGGTTCTCGACGATGGCCTTTTGCAGGCTGAACACGCTTTGCGGGCGCTTAAGATGGTCCATCTCCAAACACCAGTCGATGATCTCCAGGAGTTGCTTTGCATACTTGCCGCGGAAGGTCTTGGCGACCGGCTGCATGCGGTCTTTCTCCAGTCGCTGGTCTGCAGCTTGCGGCGCCATGCCAGACAGGCAGGCGAACATGGACGCGCCGATCGAATAGATGTCGGTCCAAGGGCCCAGGGTTTCACGGTTCTTGTATTGCTCCGGTGCCGCGAAGCCGGGCGTGTACATTGGGTTGAGTTTTGGGGCGTCGCTGATCAGGGTCTGGCGGGCCGCGCCGAAATCGAGCAGGACCGGGATGCCGTCGTTGCGGATATAGATGTTGGCGGGTTTCAAGTCCAGGTGCAGCAGTTTGTTGGTGTGAACCTCGCGTAAACCGTTCATCAACTGCACGAACACATGGCGAATGAAGTTCTCCTTGATCTCGCCCTTGCGCTGCACGATATGTTCCTGCAGGGTGCGCCCGCGCTCGTACTGCATGACCATATAGACGGTCTCGTTGGCGCGAAAGAAATTGATAACTCGCACCACGTTGGCATGGGAAATCCTGGCCAAGGCGCGCCCTTCCTCGAAGAAGCACTTCATGCCGTAGCGGAACAGGTTGACATGCTCCGGCGTGATGGTCGGCAGGATCTGGCCCTGGCCGCGCAGGGACAGGCCGGCGGGGAGGTATTCCTTGATGGCCACGGGCGATCCGTATTCGTCATAGGCCAGGTACACGATTGAAAATCCACCTGACGCGATCGGGCGCGCGATACGGTAGTTTTCCAGAATCGTGTTCTCAGGCAACGCCGAATTCGACTGTGCGGCCATGCGTTCGCTCGTTGCTCCTAGGCTGCTCTTATAATCGGGATTCGTGTGGGAATTGTAACCAAATTGAATACGCGTCCCGTGCGCGGATGCGCCCTAGAACGGGGAAACGACGTGATTTTTTCGATGACGGGCTACGGCACTGCGACGCGCGAACTGCCGCACGGCGCGTTGAGCCTGGAGATCAAGGGCGTCAATTCGCGGTTTCTCGACCTGGTGTTCCGCCTGAACGATGAACTGCGTGCGCTCGAGCCGGCATTGCGGGAAATGGTGACCGCCGCGGTCAGCCGCGGCAAGGTCGAGGTCCGCTTGGGATACGGCCGCGAAACGGCCAGGGCGGCCCGCCCGCTGGCTCCCAACGTCGATATGGTCGCCCGTCTCGCACACGCGTCGAACGAGGTCAGGCGGCTGGTCGCGGATGCGGCACCGCTTTCCACCCGCGAAATTCTTGAGTGGCCCGGCGTGCTGGAAGACGCCAGCATGCCGCAGGATGTGCTGCGCAGCGCGGCCATGGATCTCGCGCGCGAGGCACTCGGCGAATACCAGGCCTCGCGCGGGCGGGAGGGCGCCAAGCTGGCCGCGATGCTCGAGGAGCGCGTCGCCGCGATCTCCGAATGGGTGAAGAAGATCGAACCGCTGCTGCCGGCGATCGTTGCCGAGCATCAGGCCCGGGTCGCGGCGCGGCTGCGTGAGGCGCTGGGATCCGCCGATGACGAGCGCGTGCGTCAGGAAGTCGCGATGTTCGGCATTCGCATCGATGTCGCGGAGGAGCTTTCGCGTCTTGGCGCGCATCTGGGCGAGGTGCGGCGGGTGCTGTCGCGCGGGGGTGCCTGCGGCAAGCGGCTCGATTTCCTCATGCAGGAACTGCACCGCGAAGCCAACACGCTGGGCTCGAAGTCGGTATCCACCGAGGTGTCGTCGAGCGCCATGGAAATCAAGATCCTGATCGAGCAGATGCGCGAGCAGGTACAGAACATCGAATGAACGGGCCGGGCGCGATCGGCGATTCTCCGGGCGGGAGTCCCGCTTGAGCGGATCGTTGTTCATCATCTCGGCGCCTTCCGGCGCCGGCAAGTCCACCTTGGTGAACGCGATGCTGGCCGGGGATGATCGCCTGTGCCTTTCCGTATCGCACACCACGCGCGCGCCGCGCGGGGCCGAGCGGGACGGGCGCGAATACCATTTCGTGTCCCGCGAGGCGTTTCTCGCGATGCGGGCGCACGGCGACTTCTTCGAGAGCGCGGAGGTGCACGGCAACCTGTACGGGACCTCGCGCGCGGCTGTGGCCGATCTGATTGGCGCCGGGCGGGATGTGATTTTCGAGATTGATTGCCAGGGGGCGCGCCAGTTGCGCGGCGTGTTCCCGGCCGCAGTCGCCGTCTTCATCCTCCCGCCATCGATGGCGGAACTTGAGCGGCGACTGCGCGGGCGAGGCACCGAAAGCGGGGAGGTGGTTGCCCGTCGACTTGCCGCCGCTACAGAGGAGATTCGGCAGGCTTCGCTGTTCGACTATGTTATTATCAACGACGAACTTTCCGAGGCACTGAGACAGCTTCAGGCGATCGTCGTGGCTGCGCGGCATCGCTTCGCGACAGTGAGCGAGCGCGAAAGAAGACTGTTCGCCGACTTCGGGATCAACACAAGTCAGGTTTCGGAGTAGCGCACCATCATGGCCAGAATCACCGTTGAAGATTGCCTCACCAAGATTCCCAACCGCTTCCAGCTGACGCTGGCGGCCACCTACCGGGCTCGCCAACTCGCCCAGGGTGCTTCGCCCAAGATCGAGGGCAGCCGCGACAAGCACACCGTTACCGCATTGCGCGAAATCGCCTCCGGCCACGTGGGCCTGGAGATGCTCAAGCACGTCAAGTCGTGACGTGGCGTCTGGCGCGGTGATCGCTGCATGGAACCCGCCAGACCCCGCCAGACACACCTGGCGCGCGTCATAGACATCGCGGACGGGCGCGAGCGCACCGCTGCGGGCCGTCCAGGCGCCGACGACGACGAAGCGCTCCCCGGCAAAGATGCACAGTTTCAGGCGCTGCGCGTAGCGATATCGGCTTATCTCAAGCCTGCCGACCTCGAGCGCGTGGAGCAGGCATTCGCCTTCAGCGAGGCGGCGCATAAGGGGCAAATGCGCGCCAGTGGCGAGGAATACATCACCCATCCGCTGGCGGTGGCGTCGATATGCGCCTCGTGGAAGCTCGACATCCAGGCGCTCCTGGCGGCTCTGCTGCATGATGTGGTCGAGGACACCGGCGTCACCACGGCGCACATCGCAGAACGTTTCGGGGCGGCGGTGGCCGAGCTGGTCGATGGCGTGTCCAAGCTCGACAAGATCGAGTTCCAGAGCCAGGAAGACGCGCAGGCGGAGAATTTCCGCAAGATGCTTCTGGCGATGGCGCGCGATGTCCGCGTCATGCTCGTCAAGCTGGCGGATCGCCTGCACAACATGCGCACGCTTTCGGCGCTCAAGAGCCCGAAGCGGCGCCGCATCGCGCGGGAGACCCTGGACATTCACGCGCCGATCGCGCACCGCCTCGGCTTGAACCAGGTCTATCGCGAACTGCAGGACCTGAGCCTGGCCAACCTCTATCCGCATCGCTACGCGGTGATTTCCAAGGCCGTCAAGTCGGCCCGCGGGAATCGCCGCGAGGGCATAGGCAAGATCCTCGAGACCATTCAGCGGGTGCTGCCCGAAGCCGGCATCACCGCCCAGGTGTACGGCCGCGAGAAGCATCTGTACGGCATCTACCGCAAGATGGTCGAGAAGCGCCTGACCTTTTCCCAGGTGCTCGACATCTACGGCTTCCGGGTGGTCGTGTCCGACGTGGCTGCGTGCTATCTGGCCCTGGGCGCCCTGCACAGCCTCTACAAGCCGGTGCCGGGCAAGTTCAAGGATTACATCGCCATTCCCAAGGTGAACGGCTACCAGTCGCTGCACACCACGCTGATCGGCCCGTATGGCACACCGGTGGAAATGCAGATCCGCACCGCGGAGATGCACCGGATCGCCGAGGCGGGTGTGGCAGCGCACTGGCTATACAAGAGCGACGACGCGCCGATATCGGATGTGCAGAAGAAGACGCACAAGTGGTTGCAGTCGCTGCTCGACATCCAGAACAACTCGCGCGATCCGGTGGAGTTCCTGGAGCATGTCAAGGTGGACCTGTTTCCCGACGAGGTCTACGTGTTCACCCCCAAGGGCCGCATCATGGCACTGCCGCGCGGCGCGACGGCAGTCGATTTCGCCTATACCGTGCATACCGACGTGGGCGACCAGACCGTGGGCGCCAAGATCAATGGCGAATCGATGCCTTTGCGTACCGAACTGAAGAACGGCGACCTGGTGGAGATCATCACTTCCCCCGGTTCGCAGCCCAATCCCGGCTGGCTGGGTTTTGTTCGCACCGGCAAGGCGCGCGCGCATATCCGCCACTATATGAAGACGGTGAAGTACGAGGAGTCGGTCGGTCTGGGGCAGCGGCTGTTGGGGCAAGCCCTGCGCGCGCTCGGCATCTCCCAGGGGGATCTGGACGCCAATCGCTGGGAGCGCATCGTGCGCGACGCTGGCGCCAAAACCCGGCAGGAACTCTATGCCGACATCGGCCTGGGCAAGCGTCTGGCGGCCGTGGTGGCGCGCCGGTTGGCCGCCGCGTCGGGCATGGAAGGCGCGGTGCAGGAGGGCAGGGCGGAACCGCGCAATATGCCGGTCACCATTCGCGGCGCCGATGGCATGGCGGTGCAACTGGCCACTTGCTGTCGCCCGATTCCCGGCGATCCCATCATCGGCCATATCAGCAAAGGCCAGGGGTTGGTGATCCATACCCATGACTGCAAAGCCATTGCCAAGTCGCGTCGCAAAGAGCCGGACAACTGGGTCGATGTGGAATGGGACCCTGAACCGGACAAGCATTTCAACGTGACCATCCGCGCCCTGGTCACCAACGGAAGGGGCATCCTGGCAAAGGTCGCCGCGGAAATCACCGCGGCCGACACCAACATCACCAACGTGCACACCGAGGACGATGAGACCGGCAATTACGCGATCATGGAATTCTCGATCGATGTGTCCGATCGGGCCCATCTGGCGCGCGTCATGCGCGCATTGAGGCGCCTGCAGGAAGTCGTGCGCATCAACCGCATCAAGGCCTGATCAGCGCCCCGCCGCCGCTCTGCGGGAGTGGAGCGGGCGCGCGCCGGGATGACGACGCGCCCGTAATCTCGCTGCGCCGGCGACTACGGCAGCAGGACCGCGGAGCCGGTGGTCTTGCGCCCCTCGAGGTCGCTGTGCGCCTGGGCCGCGTCCTTGAGCGCATAGCGATGGTTGATGTTGACCTTCACCTGACCGCTCGTCACGACGCCGAACAGGTCGGCGGCCATGCGCTCGAGCCTGCCGCGATCCGCGACATAGGTCATCAAGGTCGGGCGCTGCACGTAGATGGACCCTTTTTGCGACAGCACGCCGAGATTGACCGGCGGCACGGCGCCGGACGCGTTGCCGAAGCTGATCATGTAGCCGAGCGGCTGCAGGCAATTGAGCGAGCTGTCCCAGGTGTCCTTGCCGACCGAATCAAACACTGCCGGCACCCCCTTGCCGCCGGTGATTTCCTTGACCCGCGCGACGATGTCCTCGCGGGAGGTCACCACCGTGTGGGTGCAGCCGTGCGCCCGCGCGACTTCGGCTTTGGCGTCGTTCGAGACGGTACCGATCACATTGACGCCAAGAGCCTTGAGCCACTGCATCGCGAACAAGCCCACGCCGCCCGCTGCGGCCGTCCAGAGGACGGTGTCGCCTGCCTTGACGGGGTAGGACTGCTTGATCAGGTACTGGACCGTCATGCCCTGCAGCATCATGGCCGCGCCCTGCTCGAAGCTGATCGCCTCGGGCAATTTCACGAGCACCCCTGCCGGCATCACCCGTACCTCGCAGTAGGCGCCGTTGCCGCCACCGGCGTAGGCGACCCGGTCTCCCGGCTTGACATGCGTGACCCCGGCGCCGACCGCCTCGACCACGCCGGCACCCTCCGAGCCCAGGCCCGCCGGGAACGATGCCGAAGGGTAGAGGCCGGTACGGAAATAGATGTCGATGAAGTTGAGGCCGACCGCATGATGGCGTACCCGCGCCTCTCCCGGACCGGGGTCGCCGACGACGACTTCGTCGAGGCTCAGGACTTCCGGGCCGCCGTTCTTGTGAATGCGAATTGCCTTGGGCATGCGTTTCTCCTTGCGTTGTTTGTGTCGATGAAAAGGTCGAGAGGATACCATCCGCCTGCGCCGCTTCGCGGCATAATCTCGGACGATCCAACTCTGACGGGAGCCCGACAATGTCTTGCATGATTCGGTTCGCCTTGGCGGCCATGTTCTGCCTGGCGTTTTCCGCCCGCGCCGCCGACGTGGCCGGCGTCCGGATTGCCGAAACCGCGAGCCTCGGCGGCGTCGAGCTCAAGTTGAACGGCGCCGGCATTCGTACCCGGGCGGTGTTCAAGGTGTACGTCGGCGCCCTGTATCTGGCCGAGAAGAAGTCTGCCGCGGCCGATGCGATCGCCGTCAGGGGCCCCAAGCGCATCGCGCTTCACATGTTGCGCGACCTTTCCGCGGATCAGCTCGGCGGGGCGCTCAACGACGGTCTGGTCGCGAATCTGTCCGAGGCGGAACTGGCCCGCTTCAAGCTGCAGATCGAGGACCTCAAGGCCACCATGGAGGCGGTGGGTGCGGCCAGGGAAAAAAGCGTCGTGACCATCGATTTCCTGCCCGATGCGGGGCTGCGGATCGCCATCGACGGCGCACCGCGCGGTAAGACCATTCCCGGTGAGGATTTCTATCGCGCCCTGATGAAGATCTGGCTCGGCGAGAAGCCGGTTGACCGTGCGCTCAAGGCGGCCATGCTGGGCCAGGCCGGCTGATCCCGGGGCTTCCCGATGGGAAACCCGATGCGCGCTTTCGACGCTGTGGTGGCCGCGCCGTTCGGTGGCATCGGTGTGCGCGTGGCCGAAGACGCGCTGGCGGAACTGGTCTACCTGCCACGCTCGATCGCGCCGCTTTCGCCTGCATCTGACATCGCGCGCGACGCGGCGCGTCAAGTAAAGGCCTATTTGGCGGATGCGGACTTCCGCTTCGACCTGCCGATCCTCCGGCGCGGAACCGATTTCCAGCACCGGGTCTGGGGTGTGATTGCCGCGATTCCGCGCGGCCAGACCCTGACCTACGGGCAGGTGGCGCGGCACCTTCGCAGCGCGCCGCGCGCGGTCGGCCAGGCTTGCGGCGCCAACTGGTTTCCGATGGTCATTCCCTGCCACCGCGTCCTGGCGGCGGGCGGCATCGGTGGCTTCGCCCGTCACGATGGCGACGGGTTCCATCTAGGCGTCAAGCGCTGGCTCCTGCGACATGAGGGGGTGGCGGGGTATGGATGATGCAGCGCATGCGCTGATCGACGAGTTCTGCGACGCGCTCTGGCTTGAGGACGGCCTGTCGCAACTGACGCTGGATGCCTACAGGCGCGATCTTGCCCAGCTCGCGACCTGGCTTTCGGGAGAAAGGCGCGATCTTGCGCGCGCGACCGAGGCCGACATGCTCGGCTACCTGTCGGTCCGGCACGCCGGGGGCGCCAAGGCCACCAGCAGCAACCGGCGACTGTCGGCGGCACGCCGCTTTTATCGCTGGCTGGTGCGCCAGGGGCGGCGCGACACGGACCCCACCGCCGGACTGGACTCGGCAAAACAGGCGCCCCGCTTTCCCAGAACGCTTTCCGAGGCCGATGTCGAGCGGCTGCTGGGCACGCCGGACAGCACCACCACGCTCGGCCTGCGCGACCGCGCGATGCTGGAGGTTCTCTATGCGAGCGGCCTGCGGGTGACCGAACTGGTCTCGCTTCGGATGCATGAGGTGAGCCTGCCCGACGGGGTCTTGCGCGTGGCGTCCGGCAAGGGCGCCAAGACTCGCCTGGTGCCGTTCGGCGAGGAAGCGGCGTCCTGGATCGCGCGCTACATCCAAGATGCCCGCCCGGTCCTCGCGGCGGGCCGGAGTTCGGACGCGCTGTTCCTTACCGCGCGGGGCGGCGCCATGACCAGACACAATTTCTGGCACATGGTCAAGCGCTATGGCGCCCTCGTCGCGATCCCTGCCGCGCTGCTGTCGCCGCACACGCTGCGCCACGCGTTTGCCACGCATCTGCTCAATCATGGCGCCGACCTGCGGGTGGTGCAGATGTTGCTGGGCCATGCGGATATCTCGACGACGCAAATCTACACACATGTCGCACGTGCGCGCCTCAAGCAACTGCACGCAACCCATCATCCACGCGCCTGATGCCATGCCCAAGAAGCAGCATGTATCCGAAACGCCGGCGACCGCCCTTCTCAGGTCGCGCGGCATCGCTTTCGGCGAACACCCCTACGCGTACGAGGAGCACGGCGGCACCGAGGTGTCGGCGCGCGAACTCGGCGTACCAGAGCACGCGGTCATCAAGACCCTGGTGATGCAGGACGAGCAGGCCCAGCCATTGATCGTGCTGATGCATGGCGACCGTAAGGTGTCGACCAAGAACCTGGCGCGCCAGGCGGGATGCAAGTCCGTCCTCCCCTGCAAGCCCGAGGTGGCGAACCGCCATTCCGGCTATCTGGTCGGCGGCACATCGCCGTTTGCCACGCGCAAGGCCATGCCCGTCTACGTCGAGGAGACGATCTTTGCCTTGCCGACCATCTACATCAACGGTGGCCGCCGCGGATACCTTGTGTCGATTGACCCCGGCGTGCTCGACCAGCTCTTGCCCGTCAAGCGCGTGCAGGCGGCGATCGCCGACTAGCCGCTGGCCGCGGCTAGTCGCGCACCGGCGATGCCTCGCGACGCTTGAGTTCCCGCCCGGTGCCGTCGACGCTTTCGAGGACGACGCGAAACCCCCACAACCTCGCGACATGTCTGAGAACCTCGTCGGCATCCTGGTTCAGGGGGCGTCCCGACTGCTGCAGGTGGCGCAGGGTCAGCGACCGGTCGCCGCGGGTATCGACCGACCAGACCTGGATGTTCGGTTCGCGGTGGTTGATGTCGTATTGGCGGGCCAGCGATTCGCGTAGCTGCCGGTAACCGGCCTCGTCGTGGATGGCCGAGACCTCGAGATCCGGCTGCGCCTGATCGTCGCGCAAGGCGAACAGGCGGAAGCGGCGCATGAGTTCCGGCGAGAGAAACTGGCCGATGAAGCTTTCGTCCTTGAAATTGCGCATCGCATAGTCGAGCGTCGTGCGCCAGTCGCTGCCCGCGATGTCCGGGAACCACAGCCTGTCCTCGTCGGTCGGGGATTCGCAGATCCTGCGGATGTCGCGCATCATCGCGAATCCCAGCGCGTAGGGGTTGAGACGGCCGCCCGCCGGCTGCGCGACCACACTGGTGTGCGACTGCAGGAATTCCAGCATGAATCCGTCGGTCAGGAGCCCTTCGTCGTACATGCTGTTCAACAGGGTGTAGTGCCAGAAGGTGGCCCAGCCCTCGTTCATGACCTGGGTCTGCCGCTGGGGGTAGAAGTACTGGGCGACCTTGCGAACGATGCGCACTACCTCGCGCTGCCAAGGCTCAAGCAGCGGTGCGTGCTTCTCGATGAAGTAAAGGATGTTCTCCTGGGGTTCCTCAGGGAAGCGCGCGCGGCCTGCATCGGCCCTGCGGTCGGTTCGCCTGGGCAGGGTCCGCCAGAGGTCATTAACCTGCTGCTGCAGGTAGATCTCCCGCTCGGAACGGCGCGCCTTCTCCTGCGCCAGCGAGAGTCTTTGCGGGCGCCGGTAGCGGTCCACACCCTGGTCCATCAGGGCGTGGCATGAATCGAGCATCTGCTCGACAGCCTCGATGCCATGCTTTTCCTCGCACTCGGCGATGTAGGTGCGGGCATACACCAGGTAGTCGATGATCGAGGAGGCGTCGGTCCACATCCGGAAAAGGTAGTTGCCCTTGAAGAACGAGTTGTGCCCGTAGGCGGCGTGCGCGATCACCAGCGCCTGCATCGGCAGGGTGTTCTCGTCCATCAGGTAGGAGATGCAGGGATCCGAATTGATGACGATCTCGTAGGCCAGCCCCATCTGGCCGCGGCGATAGCTGCGCTCGGTGGCGATGAACTGTTTGCCGAACGACCAGTGCTTGTAGTTGACCGGCATGCCCACCGAGGCATAGGCATCCATCATCTGTTCGGCGGTGATGATCTCCAACTGGTTGGCGTAGGTATCCAGGCCGAAACTGCGCGCGGTACGGGCGATCGCGTCGTGATATGCATCGATCAGTTCGAATGTCCACTCCGACGGGCATGGCAGCGGCTGTGCCGCGCGCGCGACGGGTGCACAGGCCTGGAGGGTTACGCTCATGCCGCGGCTTCCCTGCGGAACAGGTCGCGGAACACCGGATAGATGTCGGACGCCCCGGCGATCATGCGCATGGCGAAATTCGGATTTTCGGTTGCTACCCGGGCGTATTCCTCCCACAGGCTTTGCTGGCCCTCCGCCACCTGTACATAGGCGAAATAGCGCACCAGCGGCAGAAGGCTGGTGTCGAGCAACTCGCGGCACTTGGCTGAGTCCTGGCCCCAGTTGTCGCCATCCGATGCCTGCGCTCCATAGATGTTCCAATCTCCGGCAGCGTAACGCTCGCGGATGATGTCCTGCATCAGGATCAGGGCGCTGGAAACCACGGTTCCGCCGGACTCGGTGGCATGAAAGAAATCGTGTTCATCGACCTCGTCGGCCTGGGTGTGGTGGCGTATGAAGACGACTTCCGTGCGCTCGTAATGGCGGGTCAGGAACAGGTAGAGCAGGATGAAAAAACGCTTGGCGATATCCTTGCGCGCCTCGTCCATCGAGCCGGAGACGTCCATCAGGCAAAACATGACGGCCTTGCTGATCGGCTGCGGGACGCGCACGCGGTTGCGATAGCGAAGATCGATCGGATCGAGGTAGGGAATGGCGCGCAGGCGCCGGGCCAGGCGGTCGATCTCCGCTTCCAGCGCGGCAATGTCGCCTGCCTGCGGTTCGGGCCTGCGCCTGGCTTCGGCAAGGGCGGCGCGCAAGTCGGCGAGCTTCCTGCGGTGTTCGGAGCCCAGGGCGATGCGGCGCCCCAGCGCCCCGCGCATGGAACGCAGCACATGGATGTTGTTCGGTGTGCCGTCCCCGGTGAATCCGGCGCGCCGGAACTTGAATTCCGGCGTTTCGGCAAGCTGGGTACGGATCAGGTTCGGCAGCGCGAGGTCTTCGAAGAAGTAGTGCATGAACTCTTCGCGCGAAAGCGTGAACGCGAAATCGTCTTCCCCTTGCCCATCGGGGCTGGCGTTCCCGCCGCCGGCGACGCCCGCACCGCCTTGCGGCCGCTTGATGCGGTCGCCGCGCGCATACTCGCGATTGCCGGGAATGACATGTTCGCGGACCCCTCCGGGCCCGTGCCGGAAGGTCGGCTCGGAGAGGTCCTTGCGTGGCACCGTGACGGTCTCGCCCCGGTCGACATCGCGAATGCTTCGTTCGCCCACGGCGCGTCGTACCGCGGCGCGGATCTGCTCGCGGTAGCGCTTCAGGAAGCGCTCGCGATTGCCGATGGACTTGTTCTTGCCGGAAAGCCGTCTATCGATGATCTGTTGCAACATGGCGGGTCGGTTCGCCGTCGCCGGGGGGCGGACTAGGAACTCTTCCTGACACGCAGATACCACTCGCACAGCAGTCGCACCTGCTTCGGTGTGTATCCTTTGGTCATCATGCGGTTGACGAAGTCCTCGTGCTTCTTTTGCTCGTCGGCGCTCGCCTTGGCGTTGAACGAGATGACCGGGAGGAGTTCCTCCGTGTTCGAGAACATCTTCTTCTCGATCACCGTTCGAAGCTTCTCGTAACTGGTCCAGGCGGGATTCTTGCCGCCGTTGCTGGCGCGCGCGCGCAGGACGAAGTTGACGATCTCGTTGCGAAAATCCTTGGGGTTGCTGATGCCTGCGGGTTTCTCGATCTTCTCGAGTTCCGCGTTCAGGGCGGCGCGGTCGAATATCTCGCCCGTGTCGCTGTCGCGGAATTCCTGGTCCTGGATCCAGAAATCGGCGTAGGTGACGTAGCGGTCGAAGATGTTCTGCCCATATTCGGAATAGGACTCCAGATAGGCGGTCTGGATTTCCTTGCCGATGAACTCCGCATACCGTACCGCCAGGTGTTCCTTTACGAAAGCGAGGTATTTCTGCTCCAAATCGGCGGGAAACTGCTCGCGTTCGATTTGCTGCTCCAGCACATACATCAAGTGCACCGGATTGGCCGCGACCTCCGAGGAGTCGAAGTTGAACACTTTGGAGAGAATCTTGAAGGCGAAGCGGGTCGACACCCCGCTCATGCCCTCGTCGACGCCGGCGAAGTCGCGGTACTCCTGGTAACTCTTGGCCTTGGGATCGGTATCCTTCAGGTTTTCGCCGTCGTAGACCAGCATCTTGGAATACAGGCTTGAATTCTCGGGCTCCACCAGACGGGTGAGGACGGCGAACTGCGCCATCATCTTGAACGTGCCCGGCGCGCAGGTGGCTTTGGCGAGAGACGAATTGCGCACCAGCTTTTCATATATGCGCACCTCTTCGGACACACGCAGGCAGTAGGGCACCTTGACGATATAGATGCGGTCGAGGAAGGCTTCGTTGTTCTTGTTGTTGCGGAACGCCTTCCATTCGCTTTCGTTCGAATGGGCAAGCACGATGCCGTCGAACGGAATCGCGCCAAATCCCTCCGTGCCCTTGAAATTGCCCTCCTGGGTCGCCGTGAGCAGGGGATGCAGCACCTTGATCGGCGCCTTGAACATTTCCACGAACTCCAGCAGGCCCTGGTTGGCCAGGCAGAGCCCGCCCGAGTAGCTGTACGCGTCCGGATCATCCTGGGCGAAGGTCTCGAGCTTGCGGATGTCGACCTTGCCCACCAGCGAGGAAATGTCCTGATTGTTTTCGTCCCCGGGCTCGGTCTTGGCGACGGCGACCTGTTTGAGGATCGACGGATAGCGCTTGATGACACGGAACTTGCGAATATCGCCGCCGAACTCCTCTAGGCGCTTGACCGCCCAGGGCGACAGGATGCGCGTGAGGTAGCGCTGGGGAATGCCGTATTGTTCTTCCAGCACGCGGCCGTCCTCGTTCGGGTCGAACAGGCCGAGCGGCGATTCGTTGACCGGCGAACCTTTCAATGCGTAGAACGGCACACGCTCCATCAACTGCTTGAGCCGCTCTGCGATCGACGACTTTCCGCCACCGACAGGGCCGAGCAGGTACAGGATCTGCTTCTTTTCCTCAAGCCCCTGCGCCGCGTGCCGAAAGAAGGAGACGACCTGTTCGATGACCTCTTCCGCGCCGTGGAATTCCCGGAATGCGGGGTAGATCTTGATGATCTTGTTTGCGAAGATGCGCGATAGCGCGGGCTGATTGCGCGTATCCACCATTTGGGGTTCGCCGATGGCCGCGAGCATGCGCTCAGCCGCGGTGGCGTAGGCCATCGGGTCCCGTTTGCAGGTGTCGAGGTACTGCTCGAGGGTCAGTTCCTCTTCGCGAGTACGTTCATAACGTGCGGCGAAACTGCTGATGACATCCATGCTGCCTCCTCAACTGCTACTGGTGATGGGGCCGGCAAGAACAACAGAGAGCAACAACAGGGAGCAACCACAGAAAGCACCAACAGAGAACAGACAGCAAAGGCACGCAGATTAAGCAGCAGAAAGATGTGGTGCGAAGCCACACCTGACCCCAAGAACAGCTTAGCAGATGATGCGCCTGGATTTTTACAATCCCTGCTGCGTGTTTCAAAACAGGCCAAGCGGAACCAACGGCATGCGGATTCGTCGAGCATGTGGCCGCAAATAGCCAGATATCTGGCCACGAAAAGCTTTTCGAAAAATGGCCAAGCAAGAAGCGCGCCCTTTTGGGGTTGCTTGTTTCGCGAAAACTTCATGCATACGCCGGGACAGCTGAGAGTCCGCCGGGCGTATTTTCTTCAACGCGCGCTTCCGGCGGAAGGATGACGTCGATCCCGGCTTGGCAGCGCAACCGGTGCATGCCTGCCGGAAGGGCCGCAGTGGCCGGTTGCGCCGGACTGCTGCTCGGGTCCGCCGTGCCGGCCCGCAGGATCACGCGGCGCTGCGACGCTCGACGACAATGCCCACCTGTTTTGCGGAGGGCAGGATGCCCAGCTTAGCGACCGACAGGCGCACGTACGGAGTCCTGAACTCGGCGATGATGCCGCGCGCCAGATGGTCGGCCATGCGCTCAAGCAGCTTGAAGTGATGTGTGTCGCATTCATGCTTGACGTAGTCTGCTATCGCCGCATAGTTGACGGTGTCGGCTAGCTTGTCACTGGTGAATACGGCCTGGCCGGGGATGGCAAGTTCGATATTGAACTCCAGCTGCTGGGCGGCCTCGCGTTCGCGGGGATAGTGTCCGACGATGGTCGAGACCGCGAGGTTGCGGATGAATATCAGGTCCATGTTGCTAGAATTCGGGTGTGTATGGCGATTCTAGAAGAAAGACATGGCGAGCCTCTTGTTCGGCGTCATTGCCTATTTGATCGGTTCCATATCATTCGCGGTGATTGTCAGCCGCGCATTCGGGCTTTCCGATCCGCGGACATATGGTTCAAAGAACCCTGGAGCGACCAACGTCCTGCGTTCTGGCAGCAAGGCGGCGGCAGTGCTGACACTGGCGGGCGATGCGCTCAAGGGATGGGTGGCTGTCGTACTCGCACAAACCTATGCGGCGCGCTACGGCGTAGCCGAAAGTGGTATTGCCCTTGTGGCTGTCGCGTCCTTTCTCGGACACCTCTATCCGGTGTTTTTCCGTTTTCAGGGTGGCAAGGGGGTAGCCACCGCGCTCGGCATACTCGTTGCCCTTGACCTCTGGCTGGGTCTGGCCACCTTGGCTACCTGGCTCATCATTGCGTTCTTCTTTCGCTACTCTTCGCTGGCGGCGTTGGTATCTGCCGTTTTCGCGCCGTTTTACTACGCCATGTTCTGGTCCGTTGATCTCATCACTCTCGCCATCGGCGCCATGTCTTTGATGTTGGTCTGGCGCCACCGGGACAACGTGGAAAAACTTCTGGCCGGTACCGAATCACGTCTGGGGGTCAAAGCCAAGGGCTGAGGGTGTCGATGGCTAGCTGATGCTCAAGGCAAGACGATGCAGCGGTCAGCTCGGGGTGCCGGATTGGCGTGATGGAGTCGCCAGATCGGCGAGGTTCCACCGCGGCTTGATTTCGAATCCGAGGCTCTGCGCATCGCCGGAGGCGGCGCGGCAGGCGCCCGCGTACGCGATCATGGCGCCATTGTCGGTGCACAGCTCGAGTTCGGGATAGAACACGTCGAACCCGTCGAGGGACGCGCTCGCGTCCAGACGCGAGCGCAGCGTGCGATTGGCCGACACACCGCCTGCGACCACCAGGCGGGCCAGACCGGTCGACGTCATTGCCCGGCGCGATTTTGCCACCAGGACGTCGGTGATCGCGTCCTCGACGGCATGCGCGATGTCGGCGCGAACCTGGGTTTCATCGATGCCCGCCCGAATCAGCGAAAGCACAGCGGTTTTGAGCCCGCTGAAGCTGAAATCGAGGGTGCCGGAGTCAAGCATGGGGCGAGGCAGTTTGAACCGATTCGGCCGCCCCGTGGCGGCAAGCCGGCTCAATGCAGGACCGCCGGGATAGCCCAGTCCCAGAAGCTTGGCAGTCTTGTCGAACGCTTCCCCTGCTGCGTCATCAACCGATTCGCCGATCAGCGTGTAGCGCCCAACGCCCTCGACCAGCATCAACTGGGTGTGTCCGCCGGAGACCAGCAGCGCGACAAAGGGAAATTTCGGTGGGCTGCATGAAAGCAACGGCGAAAGCAGGTGCCCCTCAAGGTGGTGGACGGCAATCGCGGGAATGCCCAGCCCGTAGGCCAGCGCGGTGGCCGTGCCGGCGCCCACTAGCAGGGCACCCGCGAGGCCCGGGCCCTGGGTGTACGCAATAGCGCCAAGGTCGGCGACGGTGGTGCCCGCCGACTTCAGCACATGGCCAATCAGCCCAGGTAAACGCCGGATATGGTCGCGCGAAGCCAGCTCCGGGACGACGCCCCCGTACTCCTCGTGCATGCGGACCTGAGAATGCAGGGCATGCGCGATCAGCCCGTCGCGAGGCAGCGCCTGACCGAGTGCGTCGTCGTAGAGCGCGACGCCGCTTTCATCGCAGGAGGTTTCGATACCAAGCACGAGCATGGAATTGCAGTCCATGAAAAGCGGCTAACAACCCGGGGACAGGCGCCTGCGCCGTCTGGCGGAATTCTGATCGCGATAGCGTCGGCATCCTTCCCAGTATACGAGCCCGACCGGTGCTTACCTCGGGAACACGGGTCGACACGTCTCGCCCGAAGCTGGCCAGAATCAGGTCGGGGGCAGCGCTTGCCCGGAAAAGGCGGCACACAGGACAGCCCGGGCCGGGCTTGCACTCGGGCAGGGATTGCAGTATTATTTAAGGCTATTTAGCGTTCGGAGTTAGCAATGCCCAGTGTCCGCGTCAAGGAAAACGAGCCTTTCGAGGCGGCGATGCGCCGGTTCAAGCGCACCATCGAAAAGACCGGCCTCTTGACCGAGCTGCGTGCTCGCGAGTTCTACGAGAAACCCACTTCCGAGCGCAAGCGCAAGCACGCAGCGGCGGTGAAGCGCACCTACAAGCGCCTCAAGAGCCAGCAATTGCCGCCAAAGCTGTACTGATTCGTTCTCCGGCAGTCCATAAGCCGCGGGCGTGTCTTTCCCCGCGGCTTTTGTCGTTTTGAGCGCTGACCGTGCGCGTTGACAGGGTGTCCCGGAAAGGAAAGCAAATGTCGCTCAAGCAGCAAATCACCGAAGACATGAAGACGGCCATGCGGGCAAAGGACAGCAAAAAGCTGTCGGCGGTGCGCATGCTTCTGGCTGCATTGAAGCAGGTTGAAGTTGATAGGCGTATCGAGTTGACCGATGCTGATGTCATATCGATCGTGGAAAAGGAACTCAAGAAGCGCCGCGATTCGATCCAGCAATATCGCGCTGCCAAGCGCGATGACCTCGCGGACGGCGAGGAATTCGAAGCGTCCGTGCTATCGGCTTATTTGCCGCAGCAGGCCGACGCCGACGAAATCGCCGAGGTGATCGCCGCGGCAGTCGCGGGGTGCGAGGCGAGCGGCCCCGCCGCTATGGGCAAGGTGATGGCGGCTGTGAAGGCGAAGCTCGCCGGACGGGCCGACATGACCCAGGTATCGGCTGCAGTCAAGGCACGCTTGGCTGCCTGACATTCTGCGCCGGCCGGGCTACTGCGGCGGGCCGGCTTTTTCCAGGCCCGTGATTTTTGCTCCAGGCTTGATGTTTTTCGACTTGAACCATCCCAGGTTCATCTCCAGAGCGTAGCGGACCGGCTTGACGCTGCAGTGGCTGTTCTCGGTCTGTGGCTGCATGTCTTCTACATTGAGAATGACGCCGTTGTCGTCTATGAACGCAACCGAAAGCGGCAACAGCGTGTTTTTCATCCACATGCATTGTTTGTCTCGGTCCGGGAACACGAACAGCATGCCTTCGTTGGGGCCCATCTTTTCGCGCTGCATCAACCCCTGCATCCTTGTCCCATAGTTCGCCGCGACCTCCGCCTTGATGAGATACAGCCCGGCCTGTAGCTGGACAGTAGGCAACGGCGGTTGCCCCTGTGCGGCGGAACCGGCCGCCGCCAGCATGGCAGCGAGGGCGAAAAGACATTGACGCACGGCAGAACGACAGTAGCGCATGGCGGACCGTTCAGGAGGAGGCAGCAGCGATTCTAGCCTTGCGAGCGGCGGCGGCGAAAAAAAACCGGGCGAAGCGCCCGGTTCCTGTACGGGGCTGCCTTGATCACTTCTTGTCTTCAGCCTTGGCCTTCTTGGCCTTCTTGGCCTTCTTTTCCTTCTTCTCCTTCTTCTCCTTTTTCACACTGTCTTTCTTGGCTTCCGCCTTCGGCGCGTCAGCCTTGGGGGCGTCGGCCTTCTTGTCTTGTGCAAAGCCGGAAGTTGAGGCGATGGCGAACATGCCGGCGATCAGAACGGACAGGAGCTTGCTCATGATGCTTTCCTTTTCGAAGGGTTTGGGGCGACGAGTGTGCGACCTCCTCGGTCTTTGAGTGTAACGCGGTCTTTACCGGGGGGTTGACAAGCCCGTCACATTATTATCCGTTCAGCGTCGGCCGTGGTAGGTGTAGCCCGCGCACGAGCGGGCGCGGCCCTGCCGGCTGGCGGGCCCCGCATGCCGTCATCGCATTCGCGGCCGTGTCGATTGGCTACGGCGAGGCGCACTCGGCATCAGGCCAGCGTCGACTGCGCGCCACTGACCAGGTGCTATGCCGTCGAGGCAGTAAGGACCTATCGCCATGCGCACCAGGCGCAAGGTAGGCAAGCCGACCATGGCGGTCATGCGGCGGACCTGGCGGTTTTTTCCCTCCACCAGCGTGATTTCCAGCCAGGCGGTCGGAATCGATTTGCGAAAGCGAATTGGCGGAACGCGCGGCCACAGGTCTTGGGGTTCCTCGATCTGCCGCACCCCGCACGGCCGGGTCACGAAGTCTCCCAGGTCAAGCCCACGGCGCATGGTGGCCAAGGCATCTTCGCCGGGTACGCCCTCCACCTGGGCGCGATAGATCTTGGCTAGTTTCGAGGCTGGATTCGCGATGGCGTGCTGAAGGGCGCCATGTGCGGTCAGCAGAAGTAAGCCCTCGCTATCAGTATCCAGCCTGCCAGCAGCATAAATCCCGGGGATTCTAATGAAATCGGCGAGCGTGGGATGGCGTTCGTGCGGGGAGAACTGGCTGACGACGCCAAACGGTTTGTTGAAAGCGACTAGCCCGTACGTCAAGGGATCACCAACCCACAGAAGGGGCGCCGCGACGGTTCAGACGATAAGGTGGGTTGCGCCCGGGGCCCAGGCGCAACCCCGGCAGGCGAGCGTAATCAACCGGCCTGGATGTTGGAGGCTTGCTTGCCTTTTTGGCCTTGGGTGACCTCGAACTGCACTTTTTGACCTTCCTTGAGGGTCTTGAAACCCTGCATATTGATGGCCGAGAAGTGCGCGAACAAGTCTTCGCCGCCATCGTCCGGGGTGATGAATCCGTAACCTTTGGCGTCGTTGAACCACTTAACAGTACCAGTTGCCATAAGAAAACCTCTCGAAGCGAGCGCGCATTGCGCTCATGGGGTTGAACAGGGCCACACAACGCCCGACATCGTTTGCGTTACAAGGCCGTCCTTCCCCGCTTCTCTGGCGCATCTTTAAGGCCACAACCCGGTATTTCCGGGCGCTACGGCACTGCTTGAACGAAACATTCCGGGTTGTACGGCTTCCAAATCCGCTAGTCAAGTGATTTCCCTGGCCCCGCGCGTGGTTTGGACCGGATGTTGTATTTTTCACCCACCCGGCTTGGAAACCCTGCAAGAGGGCCCCATTTCCGTCTCAGAATCAAGTTGCGGAACGGAATCGAATGGATACAATTTCAAGATGGGAAACAACAAGTTCGATTCCGACGGCGGAACCATCCTCGAGCAGCAGAAGCAGCAGGTCAAGCCGCCGCCGATGTTCAAGGTTCTGCTGTTGAACGACGACTACACCCCGATGGAGTTCGTCGTCGGCACCATCCAGCAGTTCTTCAACAAGAGCCGCGAGCAGGCCACGCACATCATGCTCAAAGTCCACCGGGAGGGCATGGGGGTATGCGGTATCTATCCCAAGGATGTCGCCGGCACCAAGGTCGAACTGGTTACACAGCACGCGCGTGCCCACCAGCATCCGCTCCAGTGCACCATGGAAGAGAACGACTGAAATCGTCGATCTGACAAAGCGCCACAAAATTTTTGGCTGGATCAAAAAGATTTTGGTGTAGAGTTTGTGAAAGCCGGGGGCTCCGGCGGTTGAGGCTAAAAATGATTGCGCAAGAGTTGGAAGTCAGCCTGCACATGGCGTTTGTCGAAGCAAGGCAGAAGCGCCATGAATTCATCACTGTCGAGCACCTCCTGCTTGCGCTCCTCGACAATCCCACCGCAGCGGAGGTGCTCCGGGCGGTCGGTGCGAACATAGACGATCTGCGCAAGAACCTCATCCAGTTCATCGGCGAGCACACGCCGACCGTGGCCGGTAGCGAGGATGTCGATACCCAACCCACGCTCGGGTTCCAGCGCGTGATCCAGCGCGCGATCATGCATGTACAGTCCTCATCGAACGGGAAGAAAGAGGTGACCGGCGCCAATGTGCTGGTTGCAATCTTCGGCGAAAAGGACTCTCACGCGGTGTACTACCTGCACCAGCAGGGGATCACTCGTCTGGACGTGGTGAACTACATCTCCCATGGCATTACCAAGCAGCCGCCGGAAAAGGAGAAGGCTGGCGCCGACAAGGCCGAGAACCAGGAGGCCGAGCAGGAAGGCGAAGGCAAGCAAAGCCCGCTCGAGCAGTACACGCAAAACCTCAACAAGGCAGCCGCGGAAGGCAAGATCGACCCCCTGATCGGCCGCGAGCTCGAGCTCGAGCGTGTGATCCAGACCCTGTGCCGGCGCCGCAAGAACAACCCCCTCCTGGTCGGCGAGGCGGGCGTCGGCAAGACCGCGATCGCAGAAGGGCTTGCCAAGCGAATCGTCGAGGGCGAGGTTCCTGAGATCCTCAAGGACGCGATTGTCTATTCGCTCGACATGGGCGCGCTCCTGGCCGGAACCAAGTACCGCGGCGATTTTGAGCAACGCCTCAAGGGTGTCCTCAAGAAGCTCACGAACAATCCCAAGGCGGTCCTGTTCATCGATGAAATCCATACGCTGATCGGCGCCGGTGCGGCATCCGGCGGCACGCTGGATGCCTCCAATCTGCTCAAGCCGGCGCTGTCGAGCGGGCAGCTCAAGTGCATCGGCGCGACCACGTATACCGAGTTCCGCGGCGTATTCGAGAAGGACCATGCACTTTCGCGGCGCTTCCAGAAGATTGACGTCAATGAGCCGTCGGTCGATGAAACCGTACAGATCCTGCGCGGCCTGAAGTCGCGTTTCGAGGAACATCACGGCATCAAGTACTCCGCCTCCGCCATCACGACAGCGGCGGAACTGGCGGCACGCTACATCAACGACCGGCAGTTGCCCGACAAGGCGATTGACGTGATCGACGAGGCCGGTGCCGCCCAGCGCATCCTGCCTAAGTCCAAGCAGAAGAAGGTGATCGGCAAGACCGACATCGAGGAAATCATCGCGAAGATCGCGCGCATCCCGCCGCACAACGTCTCGACCGACGACCGGAGCAAGCTGGCCAACCTGGACCGCGATCTGAAAAACGTGGTGTTCGGCCAGGACCCGGCCATCGAAGCCCTTGCTGCGTCTATCAAGATGGCGCGTTCGGGCCTGGGCAATCCGCAAAAGCCGATCGGTTCGTTCCTGTTTTCCGGCCCGACCGGTGTCGGCAAGACCGAAGCGGCCCGCCAACTTGCCTACACGATGGGCATCGAGCTGATTCGCTTCGACATGTCCGAATATATGGAGCGTCACGCCGTGAGCCGCCTGATCGGCGCGCCGCCGGGCTATGTCGGCTTCGACCAGGGCGGGCTGCTTACCGAAGCCATCACCAAGAAGCCGCATGCCGTGTTGCTGCTTGACGAGATCGAAAAGGCGCACCCGGACATCTTCAACATCCTCCTGCAGGTGATGGACCACGGGACGTTGACCGACAACAACGGCCGCAAGGCGGACTTCCGCAACGTGATCATCATCATGACCACAAACGCCGGCGCCGAATCGCTGCAGAAGTCGACCATCGGTTTCACCAACTCCAAGCAGGCGGGCGACGAGATGGCCGACATCAAGCGCCTGTTCAC
>CANGUJ010000004.1 GCA_947456845.1 Burkholderiales bacterium
CTATTACTTCCGCATGACCCCACTGGTCGAAACCGGCGATCCGCGCTACGCGTGGCTCAACGCGCTGATCCTGGTGGGCTCCGGCATGCGCACCCGGACCCACGTGATCTACGACGTCTACGCGGTGGCTTAGACGGATCGCACGGCTCAGGGTTTCCGAGGGCACAGTCGCGGCGGTCATTGCGGCTATAATTTCCTGACAAAACCGACCGCGCGGTCGGTTTATTTTTATCTACACGAGATTCAGGAGCCGAGCCATGAAGATCAAGCTGATTGCGGGCGTGTCGCTTGCACTTTTCCTGCAGTCCGGCGCCAGCGTGGCGCAAACGACGCTGACCATGTCCAGCTGGGTGCCGCCCAGTCACGCGTTGACCAAGGAGTTTCTGCCTGGCTGGGCGGCGATGGTCGAAAAGGCGACCCAGGGCCGCGTCAAGCTGACCATGCTGCCCAAGCATCCTTCCGCGCCGCAGGGCACCTTCGACGCCGTGCGCGATGGCCTGGTCGATGTCTCTTTCGTGACCGCCAGCTATACGCCCGCGCGTCATCCGCTGCCCTTGCTGGCCGAACTGCCGGGCGCGGGCGCCACCGCCGAAATCAACTCGGTAGCCTTCAACCGCATCCACTGGAAGCACCTGCAGGCGGCCAACGAGTACAAGGGCGTCAAGCTGCTCGCGGTGTTCACCCATGGCCCGGGGCAGATGTTCATCGTCAAGAAGCAGGTCGCGTCTGTGGCCGACCTGGCGGGCATGAAGGTGCGTAGCGGCGGCGGCATTTCCGAAGGCGCGGCCAAGGCCTTGGGCGCGTCTCCGCTGGTCAAGCCGGCGCCGGAGTCCTACGAATTGCTGTCCTCGGGCGTGGCGGATGCGACATTCTTCCCTTCCGAGTCGATCAGGTCTTTCAACCTGGACAAGGTGGTCAAGCACGCCACTTTCTTTCCTGGCGGTTTCTACTCCTCGGCGTTCGGGTTCTTCATGAACGAGGACAAGTGGAAAAAGCTTTCCAAGCAGGACCAGGAGGCGATCAACTCGGTGTCGGGTGAAGTCGCCGCGCGCCTGGCCGGCCAGATTTGGGACCGTGCCGACAAGGCCGGCCTAGAAGCGCTCAAGGCGGCAGGGGTCAACATCACCGAAGCCAGCCCGGCCTTCATCGCCGATGTGCGCAAGCGTACCGAGCCGCTGGTGCAGGACTGGATCAAGGCGGCCAAGGCCAAGGGTATCGACGGTGACAAAGTCCTCACCGAGTTCCGTGCCGAACTCAAGCGCGTGGGCGACGGCAAGTAACTGCCGGCAACGGCGGCAGTGAAGGATCCCCGGCAGGCCCTGACGCGCTGCGCCTGGATTCTGGCCGATGAAGGCCATGAATCCGGGTTGGCCGGCCAGTTGACGGCGCGCGGGCCGCGCGCCGGTACCTTCTGGACCCTGCCGCTGGGCGTGGCGCTCGACGAGGCCGCAGAAGCCTCGTGGCTGCTGATCGATAACGACCTCGGCGTACTCGAGGGCGAAGGGGCATTCGGCATCCGCGAGCCCAATCCGGCGACCCGCTTTCATCTGTGGATCTACCGGGCGCGTCCGGAAGTCGACTCCATTTTGCACACCCACCCCCCGGCCTGCTCCGCTATCGCCGCTGCGGGAAAGCCGCTGATCGTGGCCCACATGGATGCCACGCCGCTGTATGGGGAGGTGGCCTTCATGCCGCAATGGCCCGGCCTGCCCACGGCCGACCGCGAGGGCGAGTTGATTTCCGCCGGACTGGGCGATTGCCACGCCATCCTGCTGGCCCACCATGGCATGCTCACCGCCGGACGCACTGTGCAGGAGGCGGCGTTTCTTGCGGTATTCATGGAGCGCACGGCGCGTCTGCAGCTCGACGCCGCCGGGGTGGGCGGCGCCAGGCCGGTCGACGCCGACCAGGCGCGCCGGGCGCGCGACTTCCTGCGCACGGACCGCATCATGAACATGACCTTCGACGCCTGGGCGCGCAAGGCCATGCGCAAACGGGGAGTCTCCTTGCAATGAGCAATGCCGGAAAATGGCTGGAATGGGTCCTGGGCGCCACCGCCGGCCTGGTGCTTTTCGTGATGATGCTTGTCACGACCATCGATGTGGGCGGGCGCTACATGTTCAACACGCCGCTGCCCGGCGGATTCGAACTGACCGAGATCATGCTCGCGACCCTGATCTACTGCGCCCTGCCGCTGGTCTCCAAGCAGCGCGAGCATATCGTGATCGACACCTTCGACTTCCTCATGTCGCCGCGTGCAAAGCGCGCCTTCGACGTCCTGGCGGATGTGATCTGCAGCCTGGGCCTGTCTGGCATCGGCTATCTGATTTTCCGCCGCGCGGTGCGCGTCGCGGAGTACGGTGACACCACCAACGTGCTCAAACTGCCGCTGGCCCCCGTGGCCTATGCCATGGCGGTGATGATCGTCATCGCCGCGCTTATCCACATCGCCCTGATCTTCGTCCCGCATCGCGAGGACGACGGCGCCAGCGTCATCTGAAGGTGGCATCATGACCGAAGCGCTTACCGGGCTGTTCGCGATGCTGCTGCTGTCGTTCATGCGCGTACCGATTGCGCTGTCGATGGGGCTGGTCGGCTTCGCCGGCCTGTGGTGGATGAAGGGCGTGAATCCGTCGATGGCCTCGGTGACCACGGTGGTCTACGAGTCCGGGTTCCAGTACACCCTGTCGGTGGTGCCGCTGTTCATCCTGATGGGCAATTTCGTCACGCGGGCGGGCATGTCGCAGGAGCTCTATCGCGCCGCGTTCACATTCGTCGGCCATCTGCGCGGGGGGTTGGCCATGGCCACCGTGCTGGCCTGCGCCGGCTTCGGCGCCATCTGCGGTTCCTCGATCGCGACCGCCGCCACCATGACCAAGGTGGCCTATCCGTCGATGCGCGAGCACGGCTATTCGGACGAACTGGCCGCCGGGTCGATCGCGGCAGGTGGGACGCTCGGCATTCTGATCCCGCCGTCGACCATCATGGTGATCTACGGGTTGATGACGCAGACCAACATCGGGAAACTGTTCGCCGCGGGCATATTGCCGGGCTTGGTAGCCGTCCTGCTTCTTTGTGCCGCCGTGCAGTACATCACCTGGCGCGATCCCAAAGCGGGCCCCGCGGCGGAGCGCAGCACCTGGGCCGAGCGCCTGGGCGCGGTGCGCGAAATCTGGGCCGTGGCAGCGTTGTTCGTCATCGTCATGGGCGGCATCTACGGCGGCGTATTCACTGCTACCGAGGGGGCCGGCATCGGCGCCTTCGGCGCATTCTGCTTCGCGCTCGCGCGCGGCGTCCTGACCTGGAAGACCCTTCTTCTGGTGCTCACCGACAGCGCGCGCACCACCGGCATGCTGTTCATGATCCTGGTCGGCGCGCTGGTGTTCGCCAACTTCGTCAACTACACGACGCTGCCGGATGACCTGAAGAACTTCGTCAACCGTTATGAAGTGCATCCGATGATGGTGATGGCCGCGATCTGCGTGATCTATGTCCTGCTCGGTACGGCGATGGAGGAACTGTCGATGATCCTCCTGACCGTTCCGGTGTTTTTCCCGCTGGTGACGCACCTCGGTATCGACCCGGTCTACTTCGGCATCATCATCGTGGTGGTGGTGGAGATCGGCCTCATCAGCCCGCCGGTGGGCATGAACATGTTCGTGGTGCGCAGCCTGCTGCCGAACGTCTCGACGACCACCATTTTCCGCGGCGTGACGCCGTTCGTGGTGGCCGACGTGGTCCGTCTCTCGATCCTGGTGGCGTTTCCGGCGATCAGCCTCTGGCTGCCGACGATGCTCAAGCTCTAGGCGGCTTGAGGCAGTCGGGCCTTCACCGCAGCGACCGCCTTGGCCTGCGAAAAATCCTCGCTGTAGCCGGTGGCATACAGGCAGCAGGCGAGCTGGTTGATCAGCGGCAGCGGAATCGGATGTTCGCCGTCCAGGGTTTCGCGAATCCAGTTCGCCGTGGTTCGCGCGTCGCAGTCGTCCGGAAGCGCGGGCAGGCACTTGACCGATCCGTGCTCTGCCTCGAACAGCACCTCGGAGGCGCCAGCGGCGAAAAACTCGATCTGCGGCCTGCGCTTTGGGTTGGCGAAGGCCTCGCCCTCGGTGCCACGCATCAGGAGGGCGGCGCCCGGGCTTTCGGCGAAGAAGTCACGCAGTTTGTCGGCGTATGCCGGATGCGTGACGCTGACCATGCGCAATCCGCCCGTGCCGTCGGCGGAGAACGGGTCGATGAGCTTGGCCATTGTATGGGCTGAGTTGCGCACGCCGAGGCGGTTTTTCAGCGCCAGCAGGTTCGACAGGCCAGGTGAAAGCGCGCCAATCGGAACGAAGGCGATGCCGTCGCGCGACAAGGCCTCCTGGGCCTGGCGACTGTTGGCCTGCGGGAACAGGCCGAGTTCCCGGAACACATAGACAGCCGCCACCCGGCCCTCGCTTTCGAGCACGCCGTGCACTACGACGGGAATGCCGAGCCGCTTGAGCAGCATCACCAGCAGCGGCATCAGGTTGGCCTGCCGGCGCGCGCCGTTGTAACTGGGGATGACCACCGGTTTGAGGTGCGCGTCGGGCGACTTGAGCTGCGCGATGCGTTCATCGAGCGCGGTGTGGAACCCCAGCAGTTCGGCGAGCGATTCGGTCTTGAAGCGCAGTGACTGCATGATCGCGCCGAGTTCCAGGTCCGGCACGCCGCCGTCGAGCATGGCGCCGAAGAGGAGACGGGCCTGATCGAAGCCGAGGTCGCGCGAACTGCGCTCCCCGCGGCCGATCTCCTTGAGGTAGCTGGCGAAGGTCATGGTCGGATACCTTGCGGGGTTGTGTGGGTGGCCTGCATTTGCCGTTTTCCTTCCTTATGCCGCCGCCGGCCCGCGGCTGCGGCTTGCGATGATGCGTTTGACCTCCGGCAGGCATGCGCCGCATGACGCGCCGCATTTGCGGGCGGCCCGGACCTGTTCGAGGAAGCGGCTGTCCGCAGCGTCGCGCTCGATCTCGGACGGCGCCATCTCGAAACAGTTGCAGACTGTCCGGTCGCGGTCGGCCGCGCCTTTGGGCGGGCTTGATACAGACGCCAGGATCCACGGTCGCACCGACTCCAGCGGCGCGCCTGTCTGCATCAGCCCCTTGCTCCACTCGGCGGCCTGGGCATCTTCGATGCGGCGGTACAGGACCGGATGGGCGAAGGCCGTATTCGATCCCGCGATCAGCAGCAGTTCGGCGCGTTCGATGTCTCCATGGGTGCACGGCGGCGCATCCGCGCCGAGGGTCTGCCTGTAGCCGGCGACCGCCGAACTCATGCACAGTCGCGAATTCGTGTCGAGGCTGTGGGTTCCGATGAGACCCTTGGCCAGCTTGTTGAAGACGTAGTAGTCCTCGGTGAGCAACTGGCCGCAACCATAGAACGCGACGGCATCCGGACCGTGGACTCGAAGGATCTCAGCGAAGCGATCGGTGCAAGTGTCCAACACCTCATCCCGGACGGCGCGCACACGCGCCGCTGTGCTGCCGGTACGCATTTCCGGATAGAGACTCCGCCCCTCCGGACGCGCGGCGAGGTTCAGGGTGGTGCCTTTCGTGCATGGCCGGCCGAAATCGGCCCGAAGATCGGGGTCGCCGCGCACGTCGATGATCCTGTCGGCCGGTTGCGAAACGAACACACCGCACCCGACACCGCAATATGGGCGGGTGAAGCGCACTTCGCGCGCGGATGTGGCTTGAAGCGACATGCCGATACCTACGCAACTGCCATGCCAGCAGCGTCTTGCACCGCGAAGGCGGACATTCCACAAAGCGCGATTTCTTTTGTACACTTTCCGTAAATTTTGGCCATTAGTTCGGGGGAAACGAGCATGTTCGCCATCGTGTACAAGGAGGACCGGGTGCCGATGTGTGCCCGTCTACGCGAGTCGGGGCCGGACGCCATCGTGACCTGGGACGGCGAACCGAACGCGCGCAAGTTCCTCGAGTCCAAGGGGGCGGCGTTTGTCGCTGCGTATTCGGTGGTGGCCATTACCGATGAATCCTTGCGTGACATGGCGCAATCGCTGGGCGTGAACGAAGAAGACATCGAGTTGGTACCCTTTCCATCCTGAAGCTGCCCAGCGGGGCGGCGCCGGGGCGCAATGCCCCGTCGCTGGATGCACATTTTGTGTATTTCCGCACCGTTGCGGTGCTGCTGTACGCGTTCCCGTCGGTTGTGAGCCCGTTTTCCGGCATGTGACGCCGTGCAGGGCGATCTAGTACGCGGTGTGCGTTTGTCCTCGGCATACCCGCGGGCAGTTCCGGCGCGGGGGTGTCTCAAGAGGCTGTAGCGCCCCGGTTTGCAGGGCGGGTCGGCGACAGGCGGGGCAGTCGCGTGATCCTGAGCGGCGCCGGGCCGGGCGATCGGAACTTGTCGCGGCCAAGGCCGTCCGCGCGCTGTCCACGCGAAGATGGTGCTGATCGATGACTGGGTCAGTCGCGAGATTCTCGTGCATGTGCCCTGACACTCCCGCGGCCGCAATCGAGCAGGGCGCACTGCTCGCCCAGCGCGAGGTGACTGTGGAACTGGGCACGCTACCGGCCCGGGCGGCATCCGAAAGGATCGGCAGTCCCGCGATCATCCTCATCGGCGACGTGGTCGCGCAGGCGTATTCGGAATGGAGCGAGGCGCCGGCAATGGAGCGGGCGGGCTGAAGAGGGTCGCGTCCGCGCCCTCCATGTACTTGTCAACGGCGACAGGCGAGTCAACCATGACGCAGGAAACCAGAAACCAGGTCGGGATCGGCGAAGAGTGGCCGGATCGCTGCTGTGCGCGCACCGCGCGCCGCACCGTTCGTTTGCCGTTGTCCGGGCCGTCGATGACAGGAAGGCTTGCAAATGAAAAGATGAAGCTGGTCAAGCTCGCCCCTGACCTCTACGACATCAGCGTGTTCGGTGCGGAGCCGTACGCGAACTGCACCCGCATCCTGCGCACGCCGGTTCTCGCGGGCGAGATGACCGTCAATGACATCATGCTCAATGATGTTGTCTGGTATGCGCATAACTACGTTCGCCTGCATCTGGGATGCGGTGGTGAACGATGGCGGCCAATAGTTTCAAGGATGGCGCGACACTGCCCGCCGACCTAGTGGTGATGGCCGTCGGCACGCGCCCCAACACCGCGCTGGCCGAGTCGGCGTGCATCCGGGTCGACCTCAGCGTTATGGTCAGCGACACCATGCAGACCTTCGACCCGATGATTGGCGCGGTTGGCGAATGTGTCTCACTTCGCGGCGCGGCCTACGGGCTGGTGGCCTCTTGTTCGACATGGCCGAGGCGTCCGCCAACCATCGGGCCAAATTCGGCATCGGTTGCTATACCGGCTCGGTGATTTCGACCGCGCTCAAGGTGACCGGCGGGCAGCGCATCGATCTGCCCGGCGTGATGAAGTAGGTCCTGCCGTGGGCCTGGGCGGATCTCGCCATGCCGTCGGGGCATGCGAACGGCAAGAGTCTGCGCACGGTCAAGCATCAGGGATGTGGGTGTGATCGGGGTGGTTTCCGGGCGGGAAATCTATGTCGCAGGCGCCGGTGGCATCAAGACCAAGTTGGCGCAGGTCCTCGCCAAGTTGGCCATCCGTGAGGAGGTGCTTGATTGAGTATGCCGGTACTTTCCGGCACCTGTACCGGGGGGGAGGCGCGATACCTGGATCGCACCGTGCGTTGTGTCGCCCGCGTGGGACGGGCTATGTGAAAAGCAGATCGTCGACGAGGCGGCAAACCGCCAGGCGCCGTACGCGCGTGCGGTGCGTTCCGCGAAACACGACGATATCGCCGTGTTTCGCACCCTGACCGATCGAGTCTTCGCACTGCGCGACAGGCGTCTCCACAAGGGTAGGAGCGACGGTCGCACGGCATCGTGCACGGCGAGAAGGTGACCTGTACGCCGCACAACTGGAGCATCGGATTGTCGTCTGGCCATGCCGTGGCGCCCGACCAGGGCTGTACCGGTGCTTTTCCCGCCAAGGTAGTGGAGGGTGAAGTGCTCCCGCAGGTTTGATGGCGGCCATGCGGGAATATCAACAAAGCAGAAACCAATTCGAGAATTCACTTTAAATAAAGCGCTTTAAGTGTTGCGCCCAAGGTCCTGTGTCGTAGGGTTAAATGAGTTTAAGACGATGATTTGAAAGGATTTTTTGTACGAAAACGCTTGTTGCGGTGCTGCTTTGGTCAGTATCATCATTTGCTCTTATCGACGATGGCGTTTGCGCGGACATGCGTTCAGGCAATCCTTCACCGGGACTCTGCAGGCTGCAGGCAAGCGCCTTGGCATGCGCGCTCGCACTGGGCTGTGGGCCGCATGCCTGGGCGGAGGACAGCATTGCGACGCTTCTCGACGCACCGGCGATGTCGCTCGCTGCCCTGCATTCGGACATCAAGTTCAATTTGACGGCGCCGGCCCGCAGGGTGGCCGACCCGGCGGTGGAGGCCTTGGAGCGACAAGCCCAGCGCGTACTGGGCGGATTGCAGGCGTCGGCCCGCAACCTTTTTCCCAGGGCCCTTGCGCGGGTCGGTTCTTTCCAGGTATTCGTCGGCGACGCCCCTGAAATCTCGGCCATGTCCAGCGCGACGGGGCGAATCGCCATCAATGCAGGGTTCGCCGCCTTGGCGCCGACCGATGACTGGCTCGCGATCGTGCTGGCGCGTGAGATGGGTCATGTCATCGCCGGACACCACGACAGCAATTCGACGGCCTCCATCCTCACTTCGGTGCTGATGAACATGCTCCTGCCGGGCAGCACCCTGGTCAAGAGCGCGGCTTCGTTCGCCGGCTCCCAGTTGGCCGCGGCGAGCGGCCACGAACGCCAGCTTGGCGAGGCCGACGGGGTTGCCCTCCAGTTACTCGAGGGCGCGGGCTACACGGCCAGATCCCTTGCCTTGAATCTCGTGCTGGGGCCGGGCGAAGCGCGACTCGGCGACACCCGATGGGCCGCGAGTTTCCTCGGCTCCTCGCGCGCCATCGTCGCGCGCGGCCGGCCACAGGCGGCGATCGAGGAAAAAGCGCCCGCGCCTGCGTCGCCGATCGTGTCCACCAAGGCGCACCTGACCGCCGCGTCCGCGCCTGAGGACATCGTCATGCGCCGGCGTCCCTCAGGCATGCCCGGGCCGCTGTTGCTTGGCGGACACATCGTCGCGCCGCGCCTGCTCGAGCCCTGACCGCGCGCGCGTACCCGGCGGAAGGCGGCGGCCCCTGCGGCCTGAAGGCTAAAGGCCTAGCAATTCCAGCGCAGCGCGATGCAACGGACTTGCCCTGTCCGCCAGGGCGCTGCAGATGCTGAAGTGGTGGTGGCCCGGCATCGGCACGTCGCGCTTGAACACGGCGGGCCACCGCTCGGCGATCAAGCGGTTTTGTCGCCCGAATTCATCGCTCTCCGCGCCGCCTACCGATGTCATCAGGACGGTATCGGCCGCCGGCTTCATCCATGCGGGACTCAAGCGGGCCACCCGTTCGAGGTCCAGCTTGAGATCGACATTCAGGAACTCGGCGTTCATGATCGGCTCGAGGTCGTAGAGGCCGCTGATCGCAAGTCCTCCCTTCACGACATTCTGCGGCAGGGCGCCGTGCCAGCGCGGCCATTCGCAGGCCAGCATCATCGCCGTCAGATGGCCACCTGCCGAATGTCCCGAGACATAAATGCGCTGGGGGTCGGCGCCATACTGGCCCGCATGCAGATAGCACCAAGTGATCGCCGACAGGACGTCGCGCACCTGGTCTTCCATCGTCACACTCGGCACAAGCCGATAGTTGACCACAGCGACCGCGGCGCCGGCACGCGTAAACGCGGGGGCAATATAGGAAAAATCCGACTTGTCCAGGGAACGCCAGTAGCCGCCGTGGAGGAACACCAGCAAGGGGGCGCCGCCGCGCCGCGGCCGCCGCGCGGGGAACATGTCCAGCGTCTGTCCAGGCTGCCCGCCCCAGGGAATGTCGAGAAAGCAGGCTTCGGCCTGGCGCGCCGCGCGCGAATCCGCCGCCCAGCGTCTGATGAAGTCCGCATGGTCGGGAACCATCGCGCGCGCGTTGTACTGACCGTTGCAATAATCCTTGTCGTAGGCCACGAACGAACGCCTTCCACTGGGGGTTATCTGGTCGCCGCGTCGCCTTCGGTGTCGCCAAAGGGCTTCAGGCCCAGGGTCTTGACGACCGTATCGACCAGCGTCTGCTTCTTGTAAGGTTTCGCCACATAGGCGCCGGCACCCAGGGAGAGGCCCTTGAAGACATCCTGCTGGCTCGCCATCGCGGTGAGCATGATGACCGGCACGGTCTTGAGCCGCGGGTGCTGCCGCATGCGCGCCAGGATGTCGAAGCCGTTGGTGCCGGGCAGTTCGATGTCCAGAAGCACGCAGTCCGGCAGCGGGCTCTTGTTGAGCTCCGCGATGATCTCCTCGCGGGTGGCGGCGTGGCGCTGCTTGAATCCGGCCTTCATGATGATGTTCTGCGCGAAGCGGGCCTGGATCTCGTCATCCTCGATGATGAGGAGGGTGATCTCCGTCCACGGCTTGCCGAGCGGCGTCATGCTCGCAGCCGCGTTTATCTGCAAGAAGGAACCGGTCTTGGTCAGCACATCGTGACCATCGGTGGCCGCCATCGCTATGCGGCGCTCGTCCTCCTCGGTCAGCGCGGGCGTGTCGAGGGGCTTCTCGAAATGCGCGGTGAAGTCCAGATCGTGTTCCTCGCCCGCGGCGAAGGCGGAGAGATATCCGCCTGATATGAGGCGCTCGAGCGCTGCGCGCAGGTCGGCTTCCGGCATGCGTATGGCGCGCTTCTTGATCAGGTCGAAATGGGTTTCCCCCGAGACCAGGGCGAGGACGCGAATCAATTCAGGCGCGATTTGCCCAGCCTGCCCGCGCATCGCGCGTTCGCCCGTTTCGGTGCGTCGATAAATCAGCTCTTGGGTCATGTCGAATGCGTTTTCGGGGCCGGGTCTTTAGTCAAAGCGGGGCTTGAATGCGTCGTCGACATCGACGCGATAGCCGTTGGCAAGCCGGTTGGTCTTGTTGGCGAGCGCGGTCACGGCCAGAACCTCGGCCAGCATCGCATCGCTCATTCCCTGCTTGCGCGCGGAGGCGGTGTGGGAATGGGTACAGTACTCGCAGTTGTTGGTCGCCGATACCGCGACGTAAATCATTTCCTTGGTCAGCGGGTCGAGGGCGCCCGGCGCCATCACGTCACGGACTTCCTCCCAGGTGCGTCTAAGGAGGGCCGGGTCATGGGCCAGCACCTTCCAGAAATTGTTGACGGCTGCCACGTTGCGTAGGGCCATGATCTCGTCGTAGACCGCCCTCACCTCGGGCCCCGCATCCGCGTATTCGACATGCCTGACGAGCGACATTTCAGCGAACTCCGTGCGTCATGCCTGCGCCCTGGCGCGCGCCGCCTTGCGGTCGAGCAGGCGGCCGAAGTTGTCCAGGGAGAGCAGATGGGCGTAGATGCGCGCGAACAGCCCCTTGCGCACCAGGGTGCGCAACTGGTCCGCGGTGAGGAATTCGAGCCGCGCCTCGTTCACCCTGTGCATGCCCGTCAGGTTCAGGGGAGCGCCGCCGGCCAGCGTGGCCTGCATGGTGAATGGCTCGAGCAACCCGTAGTCCGCGAGGATGCTGCACATTTCACGGGTGCGGTCGAGATCGGCCTCGTACTCGTTGAGCAGCTTCTGGATGTCGTTCCAGCGAGGCAGGGGCTGGGCGGCATCATCGAACATGGCCTCGCCCGCCGCGCCTTCCGCGGCCACGAACTCCTTCTCGATGCAGATCAGCCGGTCCTGCTGCTCCACGGAATCAAGCGTGACCCGCGCCATGCAGAACGGGTAGCGCCTTACGTAGGCCGGCACATATGCGCCGGCTTCCCAGCTTTGTTCGGCAAGGTACAGGTTCTCACCCTGACCCATGCCGAGCACCGCCACCGGCGAGAAAGTCCTTCCTTCGTCGCCGGAGGCGAACACCACGGGATAGTCGCGCCCGGCAATGCCGAATTCGGTGAAGCTGACCGGGATCGCGTTGAGCTCGCGGGTGAACGCAGGCAGGGCGGCCGCGGTAGGCAGCGCCACCTTGTGCGTCTTCAGGAAAGGCACGATCTCCCGGTAGCCGAAAGGCGGATTGATCTGCATGTAGCACCCATCTTTTCGTCCAGCCCGAAATCATAACGCATCGGGATGTTGCGAGTGCCGCGGGGTGGCTTGGCTGGCCGGACGGCAGCGCGACCGCTAGGCGGGAGGACGCGGGTCGGTGTCGTAGCCGAGCAGCAGACCCAGGCGATTGCGCGCGACATGCTCGACAACAAAACCTTCGCCCCGCCAGGCCAGGCGGATCTCTTCTGTGCCGGGTCTCTCCAGCCACCGCTCGAAGGCTGCATCGTCCGGTACGCTGCCGTCGACCCGCCTGAGGAGGGCTTGCAGCTGGTCGAGGTCGCGGTCATCGACCAGTCCGGGACCGATATCGGTCACGAGCACCGGCGTTGACTGATCGTCCAGCACCAGGCCCTTGACCTGAACGGCGCTACGCCCGGTGTGTGTCAACGGCGCATCCAGGCCATGCAGGCGGAACACCCATGGCGTGAGCGCCAGCCGCACGAATACCCGCTGCGGACCATTCTGGAAGTACCAGCAGCCCCTGTCGTCCGGCTGATAGTTGCGCCCGATATAGGCGTTCAGTGCCGCATTGCCGATGGTTTTGTACACCGCCGGCTCCGCGGCCCCGGTCCGCAGGCGGTAGCGCCCGCGCAGGTCGAGTTCCAGCCAGCCATACACATCGGCGACTTCCGGCCACCGCTGCAGGGCCGCCAGTACGGCCTCATCCATGGGAAACGGGCTGGCGAGCGGGGCTAGTAGGGCAGCTTCGCATCCGGCTTCGCGGCCAGCAGCACATCGCGGAACCGGGCCTGGATACGCGCCAGCGCGGCCTGCGTGTCGGCCTCGAAGCGCAGGACGATCAGGGGCGTGGTGTTGGAGGCGCGCATCAGGCCAAAACCGTCGGGATACTCGACCCGCAAACCGTCGATGTCGATGATGTTTTCCGCGCCCGGAAACTTCGCTTCGCGCTGCAGCTTGGCGATCAGCGCATAGTGCTCACCTTCGGCGCAATGCAAATGGAGTTCGGGCGTCGAGATGGCGTCCGGCAACGCGTTGAGCACCCCGGAAGGGTCGGCTTCGCGGGCGAGGATTTCGAGCAGCCGCGCTCCGACGTACAGGGCGTCGTCGAAGCCGTACCAGCGCTCCTTGAAGAACACATGGCCGCTCATTTCGCCTGCCATTGCTGCGCCGGTCTCCTTGAGCTTGGCCTTGATCAGCGAATGCCCGGTTTTCCAGAGAAGCGGCTTGCCGCCATGCTTGCTGATCCACGGCCCGAGATTGCGGGTGCACTTGACGTCGTAGATGATGGTCGCCCCCGGATTGCGCGACAGGACATCGGCCGCGTAGAGCATGAGCTGCCGGTCGGGATAGATGATCTTGCCGTCCCGGGTGACCACGCCCAGCCGGTCGCCGTCGCCGTCGAAAGCGAAACCGACGTCCGCACCGGTGCGCCGCAGCGCCGCTTTCAGGTCCTCGAGGTTCTCCGGATGGGCCGGGTCGGGATGGTGGTTGGGAAAGGTGCCGTCGACTTCGCAGAACAGCTCGGTCACCTCGCAGCCGAGCCGGCGGAACAGGGCCGGCGCATAGGCCCCCGCGACGCCGTTGCCGCAGTCGACCACGATATGCAGGCGGCGCGCCGGCGCGATGTCCGAGCACACGCGCGCCAGGTAGGTTTCGCGGATATCGTGCTCACGATAAGCACCCTGCCCGACCGCCAAGCGGCCTTCCTCGATGCGCGCGCGCAGTCCCGCGATCGCTTCACCATGCAGGGTATCGCCCGCGATCATCATCTTCAGACCGTTGTAGTCGGGCGGATTGTGGCTGCCCGTGACCATTACGCCGGAACCGGTGCCGAGCTCGTAGGTTGCGAAATAGAGCATGCCGGTCGCCACCATGCCGATATCCACGACATCGACGCCGGCAGCCTGGATGCCGGCGGCCAGGGCGCGTGCGAGGTCGGGGCCGGAAAGCCGGCCGTCGCGCCCGATGACGATGGCGGGGACCCCGCGGTCGCGGGCTTCGCTGCCGATGGCCTGGCCGATGGATTGGACGATGTCGGGCGTCAGCGTCTTGCCGACGATCCCGCGGATGTCATACGCCTTGAAGATTTCGCGAGGCAGGGTCATGGTTGGCTTTCAAAAAAATGCAGGAGTCGATGCGGCAGCCAGTCTATGCGAAGGCCGGTGAAACGGCCGCGCCCGAAGCCTACATGGCCGCCCTCGGGAGGCTGGTCCAGGACGACGCACGGCGCCACCGCGGTGGCGAGGGGCAAGGATTCGGCCGGAACGAAGGGGTCGTTGGTTGCGTTGAGCACCAGCGCGGGCACCGCGATGTGGCGCAGCCAGGGCTTGGCCGACGCCCTCGACCAATAGTCGGCGGTGTCGCGAAAGCCGTGCAGCGGTGCGGTCACGACGTTGTCGAATTCGTACAGGTTGCCCGCCTGCTGCATCCGCAGCGCATCGAAAAGCCCGGGAAACCTCGCCGCCTTGGCGGCGCTTTTTCTCTTCATGGTGGCCAGGAACATGCGGGTATAGAGCATGTTGAACCCCTGGCCCAGCGCCTGCCCGGAGGCCGCGAGATCCAGAGGGGAGCACACCGAGGCGACTGCGCGAACCACGCTGCGCGCGGCATCCCCTTGTTCACCAGCCCATTTCATCAGCGCATTGCCGCCCAGCGAGACGCCCGCCGCGTACAGACGCGGCGGACGGCGTGCCGCGAGGCGCTTGAGGATCCAGTCGATTTCGGCGCTGTCTCCCGAATGGTAGGCGCGCGGCAGTCGGTTGATTTCGCCGGAGCAGCCGCGAAAATGCGGCACGCAGCCATTCCAGCCGCGTGCGGCCAGTGCGCCCATCAAGGCGCGGCAATACCCGCTTTGCGACGAGCCTTCAAGCCCATGAAACAGGGCTACCAGCGGCGCACCCTCGATCCAGCGCGGCTTGCCGTGGCGGTCGGCGATCCAGTCGACGTCGATGAAATCGCCATCGGGCAGTCCGTCCGGCCCGCAACTGTCCCAGCGCTCGCGCGCGTAGCGCACCGTGGGCGCCCGGGCCGCAATTGCCGGGAGGATGGTCTGCAGGTGGCCCCCGGCCAGCCAGCGCGGCGCCCGGTAAGGGCCGGGGTCGCGGACTTGCGCGGCGCGCCCCGGCGCGGCACGAACGGCGCTGGCGAACTGCATGCTCAATGCAGGACCTTGGGATGAGTCGCGCCTGCGGGCTGCGTCACTGGTGGTTCGGGCTTGGGGGAGGGGGACGAATGGTGCAAGAGCATTTTCCAGCCGTTGCCGGAGCGCACGTAGACGTTTGTGGCCACCACTGGGGCCACCGGGCGCGCTTCGCCCTTTAGGGCGATGAATTCGTGCACGCAATGGGTGGTCATCATCATCGACTGCATGGCGACCACCTGTCCTACCTGCACTGTCAGGCGTGTGCCTGCTTGGAACACCAGACGCCAGGCTTCGCGCACCGCCGCATGACCCACCAGCCGCGGCCCTCCCGGGTGGACGCATATGATCTCCTCGTCATCGGCCCACACCCCCATCATGGCCTCGAGGTCGGCCTTCTCCAGCGCCTCGTAAAAGGCGGCCTCGCATTCCTGCGGGTTCAAGAAAATCCGTTGGTTCATCGCATTGCGGAGTTGGTGGCTGACGCCAGCGCGAGAATGGTATCAAACACGCGTTGAGGCTTCCGGATCGTCGATGCAAGCCGGTCAGGCGGCGCGCGCGATGGCGGCCAGCACGTCGGCGGGCGCGATGCCGGTCAGGCAACGCGTATGGCCGAGGGGGCATTCGCGGGCGAAGCACGGACTGCATTCCAGCCTCTTGTAGATAACCACGGCGGCGGCCGACAGTGGGGGCGTGTGCTGCGGTGACGACGAGCCGAACAGGGCAACCTGCGGCCTGCCCAGCGCGGCGGCCACATGCATCAGGCCGGAGTCGTTGGTCACGACCATTGCGCTGCCGGCGATCAGATGCATGGCCTGGTCAAGCGTCGTCTTGCCGGCGAGATTGAGCGCCGCGCCATGCGATAGCTGCTCGATCGACAGCCCGATCGGTACGTCCTTCGGAGAACCGAGGACGATCGGCAACATGCCCTGCGCCTTAAGGCGCGCGGCGGTTTCGGCGAAATGTTCTGCTGGCCAGCGTTTCGCCGGGCCGTACTCAGCGCCCGGACACAGCGCCACCAGGCGCTCGGCCGGCTTGAGCCCCAAGGCCACCTTCGCCGCGATGACAGCCACGGGATCGACGCGTAGCAGCGGTTGCGCGAGTTCGCCGGCGAGCTTTCTGCCCGGCGGCTCTGCCAATTGTGCGTAAAAGCGCACCATGGGTTCGCGGTTCGGGCCGCGGGCCGGATTGCGGTGCAGCACGCTGATCAGCCCGAAACGAGACTCCCCTGCGTAGCCTACTCGCAGTGGCACGTCTGCGAAAAAGGGCAGCAGGGCGGATTTCCAGGAGTTAGGCAGCACGAACGCCTGGGCGTAGCGGCCCTTGAGCGCACGCCCGAGACGCCAGCGGCGAGCAAGATCGAGGCGCCCGTGCCGGAAATCCTCTTCGATCACCTTGCTCACTTCTGGCATGCGCCTGAACACCGGCGCTACCGCCGGGATGGCAAGAACGTCGATTTCGAAAGACGGCTGCTTGGCCGTAAGGAGCGTGAGCAGCGGCTGCGCCATCAGGCAGTCGCCCAGCCAGTTCGGGGCGATGACGAGCGTACGCTTCATTGCGCGGCGAACCGGTGAAGGACCGATCCTGGCGACCGGGGCGCCTTGTTGCGTACGCTTCGCCGGGGTTGGCCGGCGGCGGGGCAGGGCCGCAGGACCGGCTGCGTGATTAGTGCCCAGCCCGGGCGCCGCCCGTCAACTGGTAAACGGTGCCGCAGTAAGGGCATTTGGCCTGGCCGGTGGAGGTCACGTCGAGAAATACCTTGGGGTGGTGGCACCAGACCGGCATGGATGGGTTGGGGCAAAACGCCGGCAGGTCCTTCGCTTCCAGTTCCACCACCGGCATTTCCCGGGTCGCGCTCATGTCCGCTCCCCTCTATTTTTTCGCCTTGGCGGCAGCCTTCTTGGCGCCGGCCGCCTTCTTGTCCACTACCGGGGTGAGCCATTTGGCGTACTTGCGATTCTTGCCCGCCACCAGGTCAAAGAAGGCCTTCTGGATCTTGGTCGTGATCGGGCCGCGGCTGCCGCTGCCGATGCTGCGACCGTCGAGTTCGCGGATCGGCGTGACCTCGGCGGCGGTGCCGGTGAAAAACGCCTCGTCGGCGATGTAGATGTCGTCGCGGGTGAGGCGGCGCGAACGTACCGGAATTTTCAGGTCGGCCGCGAGCGCATGGACCGAGGCGCGCGTGATGCCGACCAGTGCCGATGCCAGTTCCGGCTCGTACAGGACGCCGTCCTTGACGATGAAGATGTTCTCGCCCGCGCCTTCGGCCACGAAACCGTCGACGTCGAGAAGAAGGGCTTCATCATAGCCATGCATCACCGCTTCGCGGTTGGCGAGAATGGAGTTGGCGTAGGTGGCGGAGATCTTGGCGCGCGCCATCGTCACGTTGACGTGGTGGCGAGCAAAACTCGAGGTCTTGACGCGGATGCCTTTGGTGATGCCGTCTTCACCCAGATAGGCGCCCCACGGCCAGGCGGCGATCGCGACGTGCGTGGTGGCGCCTACAGGCGACACACCCATCTTCTCCGAGCCGTAAAAGGCGACCGGGCGGATGTAGCAGGCCTCCAGCTTGTTGGCGCGCACGACTTCCTTTTGCGCTTCCATCAGGACCTCCTTGGAATAAGGCATGTCCATCATGTAGATCTTGCAGGAGTTAAGCCAGCGATCGGTATGCTCGGATAGTCTGAAGATCTGCGTGCCGGCTACCGTGTTGTAAGCGCGAACTCCCTCGAAGGTGGCGAGGCCATAGTGCAGCGAATGGGTCAGCACGTGGGTCGTGGCGCTGCGCCACGGAACCAGTTTGCCGTCGTACCAGATGAACCCGTCGCGGTCGGCCATCGACATGATGCTTATCTCCGAATCGTTGTTTGAATGGAGCCGTAAGTTTAGCCGATTCGCTCTCTATAATCGCACCGCCCGCCATGCTATTTACAGATTGCCCAAAGTGCGGCCATGCGCCTCTGCCGCAAGACCAGTCCGCGCCAGCCGCTTGCCCGGTGTGCGGCGTCATCCTGAGCAAGGTGGCAAGCCCGGTTGTGCGGCGTCCCGCAGCAGAGATCCCGCACATGTCGCCCGCCCCTCAGGCGGCTGCCGGAACCGCATCCCTGTTTTTCCATGTGCCCGGCCGGGTGGCCAGGGAAAGCTGGTTGGCGCGCGGCGCGACGCTGGCGGCTTTTTCGGTGTGGACGTGGGCGATTTTCGCTTCCATCGACATCCGCCGCGGCGAGGCCGGGAGCTTCATTCTGTGGGCGGTGCTGACGCCTTTCCACGAGGCCGGCCACTACCTGATTTTTCGCTGGTTCGGGCAGTTCGTCATGGTCCTTGGCGGGACGCTGGGGCAGCACCTGATGCCGCTGGCTTGCGCGGCTGTCCTGCTCACGCGCCGCCGCGACCCTTTCGGCGCCGCCCTTTTCGCCTGGTTGTTCGGTTTTTCGCTGATCATGATGGCGGTCTACATGTACGACGCGTTTGATCCCCAGATGTTGCTGCTCGACGGCCGTACCGGCGCGGACAGCGACGGGCACGACTGGCAGAACATTTTCGGCGACCTCGGCCTGTTGCCGCGCGCGCGCGGGATCGGCTTGTTTTTCGGTTGGGTCGGGCGGGCCGTGATGCTGGGCGCCCTGGCTTGGGCCGCTTGGATAGTGTGGCTGCAGCGCGCGCGGCTCTCGGCAAATCCGTTCGCTGAAGACGATCTCGATGCGTAGCGCGCTTTTGCTGGTCCTGTTGCTTGGCGTACAAGCCCGTGCCGACGCGCCGGGCAGCTGGTGGCTCGGTTTTGTCGACCAGGCCGGTCGTGCCTTCCTGGAAATCCCGGCGCAAGGGCGTACCTGCGCCGAACGGGCGCGGCTCGCGGCACGCGCGGCGCCGGCGCCGGGAGAAGTGGTCCTCTCTTCCCTGCCCGCCGCCAGCCAGTTGCCCGACGGCGCTCGGCTGACCTTTGGCGTCACCGACCTGGCAGGCGAATACGGCGAACGGGTGTTCACGCGGATTGCCGCGATCGGCAGGGAGGACGAGCGTGCGCGCCCGAGCCTGCAGCCGGCGTGCCTGTATCTGGTCGAGGCGGGCGCTGCCCGGCCCGGCTCGCGCGTACAGGAAGACCGGGTCGCGGTGGCGGTGCATCCCCCGCGACGTGTCCCGGTCGCGCGCCATGACGACGCCTGGCGGAGTTTCGGTGGGTCTGCCGGCGTGGTCGGCGCCGACAGCCGCTTCGCCGCCGAAGCCGACGCGCCTGGCTGGGTTCTCGCCCTCGTGCGCAGGTTCCTGCCGGGCGCGCAGCAGTTTCACGCGCAGCCTTTCGACGGCACATTCACCGCGGGCGCCGCACCTGAACGCCTCTGGCTGGTCGGCGGCATACAGGACGGCGAGGGCGGTGCCGGGCAGCCGGGCACCTACAACACAGTCAACCTGATCGTGCAGCAGTCGTCCGGCGCCTCCGAAATCCTCTACCGGAGCGGGCCGTCCGGGGGCATCGGGCGCGACCGCGCCGCCAGTTTCGTCGCGCAGGTGGCGGCCACGCTCGACCTGAATGGCGACGGCACCGATGAGGTACTCCTACGCGTGCGCCATTATGCCGGCGGGGGCCTGGTGGTATTGCGTCGCCAGGGGCGCGCTTTCGGCGTAGCACGCGTAGGCGGGTACGAAGGCGAGTAGGGGGCATCATTCACATCAGGCATACTTGCGGATCTCCGGCCCCGCCCCATGTTCCTCCTCGACTGGCCTCATCGTGACCGAATCCGCCGATACCAAGCGCAATGTGTTCCTCCTGATCCTGTGTCAGGCGCTGCTCTTCATCAACAACACCACGATGATCGCGGTCAACGGCCTGGTCGGTTTCGCGCTGGCGCCCAACGCGGCGCTCGCGACCATTCCCGTGACCGCCTACGTGATCGGCTCGGCGCTGGCGTCGGCGCCGATCGCGCGCATGATGCGCCGCCGCGGGCGGCGCTTCGGCTTTTCGGTGGGCACGCTGTTCGGTGTGCTCGGGGTGGCACTCGCCGCCATGGGCGCCCATTTCAAGCTGTTCTGGCTGCTCTGCCTGGGCACCATGGTGGTGGGCATCTACAACGCCTGCGGACAGCTGTACCGCTTCGCGGCGGCTGAAGTCGCGCCGCCGTCCTTCAAGGAGCGGGCGATTTCCTACGTGATGGCCGGCGGCATCATCGGTGGCGTGGTCGGCCCGAACCTTGCCAAATACTCCAAGGATTTCCTGAGCGTGGCGTTTGCCGGTTCCTATGCGGTGCTGGTATTGTTCGCTCTCGCATCCCTCGTGGTGATCCAGTTCATCCGCTTTCCGGCGCAAACCGCGGCCGAGAAGGCTGGCGGCGGGCGCCCCTTGGCGGAAATCATGCGCCAGCCGATCTTCATCGTCGCTGCCTTGAGCGGCACCATCGGTTACGGCGTGATGAACCTGTTGATGACGGCCACGCCGCTGGCCATGCAGATGTGCAGCCATCCGTTCTCGGATGCCGCTTTGGTGCTCGAGTGGCATGTCATCGGCATGTTCGCGCCCTCGTTTTTCACCGGTGCCCTGATCAAGCGTTTCGGTGTGCTCAACATCATGTTCACCGGCGTGCTGCTCATGTTCGGCTGCGTCGCCTTCGCGCTCAACGGCAATGATGTGGCGCATTTCCTCGGCGCCCTGTTCGCGCTGGGCGTGGGCTGGAATTTCATGTTCATCGGCGGCACGACCTTGTTGACCGAAGCCTACCGGCCGGAAGAAAAGAACCGTGTCCAGGGGGCCAATGATTTCCTCATATTCCTCACGATGGCGACCTCCTCGTTTTCCTCCGGCGCCCTGGTCACCTCGCGCGGCTGGGAAATCCTCAACTACGGCGCGCTGCCCTTCCTGGTGATCGTGTCGGCAGGCATCCTCTGGCTCGGGATGAGGCGCCGCGCCGTCGCCGGCGCATGAGTGCTGCGGCCAAGGGGTTCGATACGCCGCGGCAGGCCTACCTGGCCGGGGTCGGCGCGGTGCTACCCTTCGTCGCCGGCACCATCCCGTTCGGTTTGGTGACCGGCATCGCGACCAAGGCCGCGGGCTTGACGCCGCTGGAGGCCGCGGCGATGACGGTGATCGTGTTCGCCGGCACCGCACAAATCGCGGCGCTGCCACTCATGGTCGCGGGCGTGCCCGGCGCGGTGATCATTCTCACGGCGTTCATCATCAATCTGCGTTTCGTGATCTACAGCGCGGCGGCCGCGCCGTATTTCCGCGATCTGCCGATGCGCTGGCGGTTGCTGCTGGGCTACTTTGTCACCGATACCGGTTTCGCGCTGTTCATCCGCCGCGTGGCCGACCAGCCCGACTTGCCGCATCGCCACTGGTTTTTTCTCGGCGCCGGCAATATGGTGGCTGTGGTGTGGATCGCGTCGGCCGTGATCGGCACCTTGGCGGGTGCGCAGGTGCCCAAGGCCTGGCAACTCGAATTCGCCGCAACGCTCGGTATCCTCGCGCTCCTCGTCCCTTTCGTGCGCGGCCGGGCGGAATTCGCCGCCGCCACCACCGCGGCCTGCGTGGCTCTGCTCGCAGCGCCGCTGCCCATGAAACTCGGGCTCGTGTGCGGCGCCGTCGCCGGCATCGCCGCCGGCGCCTGGTCCGAGCGCATGCTTGCGCGGATCCCCGCATGACGAGCCTGAACGACGTTTACGGCTGGGGCTTGTGGGCCATTATTGTCGGCATGGCCGCGGTGACCTATCTGAACCGCGCCTTTCTCCTGTTGCTGGCCGGACGTTTCATGCTGCCGCCCGCCTGGCAGGCGGCGCTGAAGTACGCGCCGGCCTCGGCGCTGGCGGCCATTGTCGTGCCGGATTTGCTGGCGCCATCCGGAGCGCTCGACCTGACGCTCGGCAACGTGCGGCTGCTCGCCGGCCTGGCCGGCGTGGCCATCACCGTCGCCTCGCGCAGCACCTTCGCCGGCATCGTCGGCGGCATGCTTGCCCTGCATGCGATGCTTCTGCTGCAATAAGTGTCCCGCGGCGCGCGGCGGCACCGTTCGGCCGGCGCCCCTCAGGCTTCAGGCGCCCACCACCTGCGCCCACAGCTTGCGTACGGCCTGCCTCTCGCCGGCGAATTCTTCCGCAGAGACCCGCGCATACTCGGCATTATTGAGGCGCATCTGGTGCTGGCGCTTGCGGTAGGTCCGGTAAGCATCGGCGACCTCCGTAGCGAGTGCGGCCGGAATCAGCCCGGCCGCCCCGGCCATGCGCAGTAGTGCGATGTTGCCGAGATTGCCGACCAGTTGCGCGTGTTCGCGCGCGTACGCGAGCACCAGGGTCTGCACACAGAATTCGATATCGACCATGCCGCCGGCGTCATGCTTCAGGTCAAATAGCGCACTGCGGTTGGGATGCCCTGCATGCATCTTTTCGCGCATCGATCGCACTTCCGCACGCAAGGCGGAGGGGTCGCGTTCAAGCGTGAGGATGTGTCGCCTTTCGCCCTCGAAGGCTGCGCCGATGCGCTTGCTGCCCGCGCAGAAGCGGGCCCGGGTCAGCGCCTGGTGTTCCCAGACCCAGGCACGCTGCCGTTGGTAGGTGCTGAAGGCGTCCAGGCTGGTGACAAGCAGCCCGCTGGCGCCGTCGGGACGCAGTCGGGTGTCGATTTCGAACAGCCGGCCGGCCATCGTCTGGGTATCGAGGAAGGTCACCAGGCGCTGCGCCAGGCGCGCGTACACTTCGCCGGCGCCCTCATCGGCATCATCGTGGATGAAAATCAGGTCCAGGTCAGAGGCGTAGCCCAGTTCCTTGCCGCCCAGCTTGCCGTAGGCAATGATGGCGAATTCGGGTGTGTCGCGATGGCGGCCGCGGGTTAGTTGCCAGCATTCCGCAAGCGCGAGTTCAAGGGTGCGATCGGCCAGGTCGGACAGCTGGTCCGCGAGTTGCTCGACGGTCCACAAGGATTCCACATCCTGCGCCAGGAGGCGGAAGACGGCGGCGTGGTGCGCCTCGCGCAAGGCGTTCATTTGCGCTTCGAGGTCGCCGCGCAGCCCGGCAAGGGCGGCGCCTGCCGCGCCGGTGAATTCCGCGGCGTCGGGCCGTGCGAACAGCGTGCGGCCATCGATCAGTTCATCGAGAAGGATCGGATGCAGCCTGAGGTAGCGCGCGGCCCATTCGGATGTGCTGCACAGGCGAGTGAGGCGCTTCAGTGCAGGCGCGGATTGCGCCAGCAGGGCCAGGTACGCCGCTCTCGAGGCGATGGCCTCGACGAAGGCCAGCAGCCGCTTCAGCGTGGCATCGGGGTTTTCTGTGGCGCCGGCGGCCTCCACAAGACGGGGCAAGAGCGCTTCGAAGCGGCTTCTCGTGGATTCGGCGAGGCGGCGCATTCTTGCGCCTCCCGCGGTGGCCTCGACCAGGCGTGTGAGTTCGGCCGGGTCCTTGAAGGCGCCGCCCGCGAGGCGGCCTTCAACGCTTTGCGGGCTGCCCGGCGCTACAGATGCAGATGCTGCGTTATCGTCTCCCAGCACGGTTTCAAAATGGCGGCGCACGTTGCCGCGATGCATATCGAGTTCGGCAATAAAGTCATCCCAGTGGGCTGCCCCCATGCTGCCTGCGAGCCGGTCGCGCTGGGCCGGGTCACGCGGCAGCATATGGGTCTGCTGATCTTCGGCGTATTGCAGGCGATGTTCGACGCGTCGCAAGTAGTCATAGGCGGCCGCCAACTCGCTGACGCTTTCGGCGCGCAGCAATCCGGCCTCGCCCAGGATGTGGAGCACGGGTACTGTCGGGCGTTCGCGCAGGCGCGCGTCACGGCCGCCGCGGATGATCTGCAATGCTTGGGCGACGAACTCGATTTCGCGGATGCCGCCCGGACCGAGCTTTACATGGTCGTCTAGTTCGCGGCGCGCGACTTCGCGCTTGATCTGCGCATGCAGACTCTTAAGCGATTCGATGGCGCCGAAGTCGAGATAGCGTCGGTACACGAACGGGGTTACCAGTGCCATCAGTTCGGCCGCGGCGTCGCCGGTGATCACGCGACCCTTGATCCATGCATAGCGCTCCCAGTCGCGCCCCTGCGCGACCAGGTAGTCCTCGAAAGCCTCAAAACCCATGGCCAGCGGCCCGTCCCCCCACGGGCGCAACCGCATGTCGACCCGAAAAACGTAGCCGTCCGCGTTGATTTCCGACAACGTGGCGATGAGGCGCTTGCCAAGCTGCCCGAAGTACTCCTGGTTGGATACTTCAACCGCGCCGCCGCGGGTGTGGCCTTCTTCGGGATAGAGGAAGATCAGGTCGACGTCCGACGATACGTTGAGTTCGCCACCGCCCAGCTTGCCCATGCCGACGACGTGGAGTTCCTGCTTCCCGCCACTGCCGGCGCCGTATGGAGAGCCGAAGCGTGCCGCGAGGTCCCGGGTGGCCGCCGGCAGCGCCGCCTGGATGGTCAAGTCTGCCAGGATCGACATGGTCTGCGTCACCTCCTGCAGGGAGGCGTGCCCCGACAGGTCGCGCTCCATGACGGCGAGCATCACGATGCGGCGGACCAGGCGCAGCGCCCGCGGCAGGTCATCCGGCGCTGCAGCGCATTGTCGCGCCAACAGACTCTCAATCGCAGCAGCTTTCAGCGCGGAGGCAGCGAGCGCTGCGGCCTCATATTGCAGTTCCGGCTTGCCCGCAACCTGATTGCGCGCCCAGACGCTGAATCCCAGCGCGGCAGGCAGTGCCGGAAAATCAGGCGAAGTGGTTGTTTCCAAATGTAATTCCGTGTTTTCCAAAGGGCGCGCCCGGGCGTTTTGAGCAGGGTGCCTATGCTACATTGACATGGACGCCATGGAAGTCCCCAGTGCTACGCCCGATATGCCCGCCGCCCCTGCCTGGCGCAGTGTGATCACGCGCGCCTTGCGCGTGGGCGAGGCCGTCCTGTGGATGGTTTTTTTCGCCTTCGCATTGTGCGTGATCCTCTTGCGCTACGCGATCTTGCCCAATGCGGAACGCTACCGCCCCGAGGTCGAAAGCGTGTTGTCCAAGGCGCTGGGTTCGCGTGTGGCGATCGGCGGCATCGAGGCGGGTTGGGATGGACTGTATCCCGACCTGGATTTGAGCGATGTGCGAGTATTCGACCGTCAGGGGCGCCCGGCCTTGTCGCTGCCGTTTGTGTCGCTCACGCTCTCATGGTGGTCGGTGCCGGCGCGGGAGGTGCGGCTGCACGCATTGGAAATCACTGGTGCCGATCTGGACATTCGCCGCACCCGAGCAGGAACCCTGGTGATTGGCGGTATCGAGGTGGTCGACGCGCCGGACGGCGCGAGCGTGTCGGACTGGATTCTCGGACAGCGCAGGATCGTGATCGCCGATTCGCGCCTGCGCTGGAATGACGAAAAGCGCGCGGCGCCGGAACTGGCGCTATCGAACATCCGCACCGTGATCGAAAACGCCGGCAAGCGCCACCGACTGGGATTTACCGCGGATCCCCCGAAGGCGCTGGCCTCGCGCATCGACATACGCGCCGACCTGAACGGTGGTTCGCTCGGCAGGCTGGCCGAATGGCGCGGGAGCGTCTATGCGGACCTGAAGTTCATCGACCTCGCGGCGTGGCGAAGCTGGGTCGACTATCCCGCCGATGTTCGGGCGGGTACCGGCCGGGTGCGCGCCTGGCTGGGTTTCGACGCTGATCACCTGGAGTATTTCACCGCCGATGTGGGTCTGGCGGATGCGCAGGCCAGGCTGGCTCGGGATCTTCCCGTGCTTGAACTGGCCAGAGTTTCGGGCCGCGTCGGCGTCAAGGAAATCGCCAGTGGCGGCAAGGCGCTGGGTTTCCTGCGCTTCGGTGAAAAGCAGGTAACCGGGTTCGAGGCGGGCGGGCAGCAGATCAGCCTGATGACCAAGGCCGGCGTCAGCCTCGCGCCTGCCGATTTCTCCATGCGCTCCATCGGAGCCCGTGGCGACCGCCCTCAGGAAATAGAACTGAGCGCCAATTCCCTGGATTTGGAGCCGCTCGCCAACTTGCTCGAACATCTGCCGGTCGATGGTGCTTTGCGGCAATTGCTGGCAGAAACCAATCCCCGCGGGTCGGTGTTCGACTTCCGGATGTCGTGGCGCGGTGATTTCGAAAAGCCCGTTGGCTACAGCGCACGCGGACGCTTTTCCGAGCTTTCGATGGACGCGCGCGGCCCGCTGCCAGGATTCTCCAATTTCTCCGGTTCGGTAGTGGCGACCGACAAGGGCGGCACCCTCACGCTGGTGACGAAAAACGCCAGCATTCTCCTTCCTCAATTGTTCGATGAGCCCAAGGTCGGTCTGGATCAGGCGACAGGGCAGGTGGCGTGGTCGTTTCCCAAAGGCAAGTTCGAGGTGCGCAGCGACAACCTGGCCTTCGCCAACCCGGACGCCGCGGTCAGCGCTCAGGTGCTGTACCGGACCGAGCCCGATGCGCCCGGCTATATGGAACTGGAGGCGAAACTGGTACGTGGCGTCGGGCCGCGTGCCCACCGCTATCTGCCCAAACATCTGTCCGACACCAGGGCATGGCTTGTGGGCGCGATCGAAAAGGGGCGGGTTGAGGAAGGCAGTTTCTTGCTCAAGGGCAATCTTGCCGACTTCCCCTTCGATGACCCGAGGCGCGGAAACTTCAGGATCGTTCTCAAGCTCGCCGATACGAGCCTGCTCTATGCGAGCGGCTGGCCGGTCATTGAAAACGCGCGTGGCGAATTGATCTTCGATCGAAGCGGTCTGGAGTTCAAGGGCAACGCGCCCGGCAATATCGGGCCGCTCAAGCTCGGGCGGGTCGAGGCGAAGATTGCGAACCTGATGGTGACCTCGCCGGTGCTCGAAATACAGGGCGCCGCCGACGGGCCGGTACAGTCCTTCCTTCAATTCATCGATCAAAGTCCGGTCGACCGCATGATCGACGGGTATACCGATGGCATGAAGGCTTCCGGTGCGGGGAAGTTGAATCTGCGGATGTCGATGCCGATCGCAGAGATCGCCAAGACCCGGCTCTCCGGGCAGTTCCAGTTCAGCAACAATGACATTCGCCTCGACGAGGACCTGCCTGTCCTCGGCCGTGTGAACGGTGCGCTGGCGTTCACCGAATCCGGCCTTACCTTGCGCGGGCTGCGCGGCGAGGCGCTGGGCGGCGCGTTCACTCTTTCGGGCGCCAGCCGCGCCGATGGCGTGATCAGTGTCAATGCGAGCGGCAACTTCACCGTTCCCGGTTTGCGGTCCTGGCTCAACGACCCGTTGTTGTCTGCCATGAGCGGTGGGGCGGCCTGGCGCGCGACCATCAACGCGCGCCGCAAGTCCGGCGACGTGAGTATCGAGTCCAACCTTGCAGGCGTAGCGGTCGACCTACCTGCCCCGCTTGGCAAGGCTGCCGCGGAAGCTGCGTCATTCCGCTTAGCCAAGGCCCAGGTCCAGGGCGCCAAGGATGAAGAAGAATGGAACCTCGCATACGGGCGTGCGCTCAACGCGCGCATTGCGCGTCGCCTGGATCGCGGGTCGATGGTCTTTGCGCGCGGTGCAGTGGGTGTCGGCGACATCATGCCGACGCTGCCGCGTTCGGGTCTTGCGCTCAATGTTGCCGCCGGCGCTATCGACGTGGAGGCCTGGAAATCCCGCTTGTTCGACGCGCGTGGCGCCGGCGGGGGCGCGTCATCGGCCGGTCTGCCGGCCGAGTTCCAGCCATTGCAGGCCAGGGTACGCTCGGACGTCATCGATGCTTTCGGCAAGCGTCTCACGCAGGTGCGCATGGATATCGCACAGGAGGGCGCCAACTGGACCGCAGCGATCACCTCGCAGGAGGTCAACGGCAGCGTGATTTTTCAGCCAGGCCGCGGACGTGACGCCGGCCGGCTGACGGCGCGCCTGAAAAGTCTGTTCATTCCTGCCAACGTCGCCACCCAGGAGCCGCGTGCGGATTCGCCGGTGGATCGCATCACGCAGGAACTGCCGGGCGTGGACCTGGCGGTGGAGTCCTTCGAGGTTGCAGACAAGAAACTCGGCAAGCTCGAGCTGCTCGCCAGCAACGCAGGCAACGAATGGCGCATCCAGCGTCTGAATCTGGCTAATCCGGATGGCGTTCTGGCCGGATCCGGTGCGTGGCGTGCCCGGCGCGCCGGTGAGGCGCGGCGCCGACTGGCGCTTGATTTCGGCATCGAAGCCTACGACGCCGGCAAGCTCCTCGAGAGACTCGGTTTTCCGGGTACGCTGCAGGCCGGTAGCGGACGTCTGGAAGGTGCCGCGTCCTGGGAAGGGTCGCCACTCGCCATCGACTACCCAACCCTGACCGGTACGATCTCACTGCGGGTCGAGAAGGGGCAGTTTCTCAAGGCGGACCCTGGCGTGGGTAAGTTGCTCGGCATCATGAGCCTTCAGGCTCTGCCGCGACGCCTAGCGCTGGACTTCCGCGATGTTTTTTCGGAAGGCTTCGCCTTTGACTTGGTGTCGGCTTCCAGCAGGATCGAGCGCGGTATCCTCTCGACTTCGGATTTCAAGATGACCGGCGTCAGCGCCGCGGTGCTGATGAATGGCGAAGTGGACCTCGTCAAGGAAACCCAGGGCTTGCGCGTCGTCGTGCTGCCGGACCTGTCCGGTGGCATGGGCTCGGTGGTAACCGCGCTTCTCGGCAATCCGATTCTCGGGATCGCGACCTACCTTGCCCAGCGCGTGCTCAAGGACCCTCTTTCCAAGGCGTTTTCCTTCGAATACGTAGTTGGCGGCACATGGGCCGATCCCAAGGTCGCGCGGATCCAGAATACCCAGCTGGAGCAGGCGGGTGCCGCCAGCGGCAACGAGGCAGGCGCCCCTGGCGAGGCGCCGCGCTCCGCTCAGGGGCGAATCGGTGAGGAGGGCCGGAAGTGAGCCACAAGGCGAATGTCGCCGCGATACAGATGGTATCCACCCCGTTTGTGGACGAGAATCTACAGGCCGCGGAAAAACTCGTGTCGCAGGCTGCGGCCGAGGGCGCGGCGCTGGTCGCCTTGCCAGAGTATTTCTGCATTCTCGGCAACAAGGAAACAGACAAGGTCGCGGTTCGCGAACGCATAGAGCCGGGACGCAACGCGGGACCGATTCAGGCATGGCTTTCTGCCACGGCCGCACATCACAAGATCTGGCTGGTGGGCGGAACCATCCCGGTGGATTGCGGATCCGACCGGAAGATACTCAACACCTGCCTGGTCTACGACCCGCAAGGCCGGCTCGCTGCGAGATACGACAAGATCCACCTGTTCGGATTCCGCCGCGAACACGAGGATGGCCGGGAGGAGCAATTCGATGAGGCCCGCACAATCGTCCACGGGACCAATGCGCCCGTCGCATTTGACACATCGTTTGGCCGGGTCGGCTTATCAGTATGCTATGACCTGCGATTTCCCGAACTGTATCGAGCGCTAGGCACCTGCGACCTGCTACTAGTGCCTTCCGCATTCACCGCCACGACCGGGCAAGCGCACTGGGAACCCCTGCTGCGTGCGCGGGCCATCGAGAACCTGGCCTATGTGTTGGCGCCGGCGCAGGGCGGGCTGCACGTCAATGGACGCAGGACGCACGGCCACAGCATGCTGATCGACCCCTGGGGCGCGGTACGCGGCGAGCTTGTCGAGGGGCCGGGTGTGGTGTCGGGCGTGATTGACCCGGGCGAGATCGCTGCCTTTCGCGCCAGCTTGCCGGCTTTGGCGCATCGTACCCTGCGCTAGCCGACCGGATTGCTTGAGGTCGGTTGCTTGCCGGTTAAACTTGGCAGTTGACGTGCCGTCATGCTGAGTGGCAAAGACGCAACGAACTGCCATACCAATCGCTTTTCCGGAGTCCGAAATTGAAACCTGTGTCCCCCGATATTGAACACCTGCAGATCGCCCGTTCGACGCTTCTGACCCCCTTTGGGCTTGACGAAGCGGATCTCTCGAGTGTGCTTGGGTCGATGTTCTCGAACCGCATCGACTATGCGGACCTGTACTTCCAATACGCCCGCTCCGAGGGTTGGAGCCTTGAGGAAGGCATCGTCAAGTCGGGCAGTTTCAACATCGAGCAGGGCGTTGGCGTGCGCGCCGTCAGCGGCGAAAAGACGGCGTTTGCCTACTCCGATGACATTTCCATGAGCGCGCTGCGCGATGCTGCCGGGGCCACCGCGGCGATCGGCAGGCAGGGCAACTCGCGCAGCGTCAAGTCGGGCAGCGGCGCCGCGCGCCGCCTCTACGGCCGTGCCGATCCGCTGGCATCCCTGCAGGCGCAGGCCAAGGTGGGGCTGCTGGAGCGCATAGAAAAGATGGCGCGTGCGCTGGACCCGCGAGTCGTGCAGGTCATGGCGTCCCTCGGAGGCACCTACGAGGTGGTGCTCGTGGCGCGCAGCGACGGTGTGCTGGCGGCCGACGTGCGTCCGCTGGTTCGGTTGTCGATTACGGTGATTGCGGAGTCGGGCGGGCGACGCGAATCCGGCAGTTCGGGCGGCGGCGGCCGGCACGACTACGGCTATTTCAGCGACGACCTCCTGCTCGATTATGCCAAGCAGGCCGTGCATGCGGCAATCACCAATCTCGAGGCCCAGGCCGCTCCGGCGGGCACGATGAATGTCGTGCTTGGCAACGGCTGGCCGGGCATTCTGCTTCACGAGGCGATCGGCCACGGCCTTGAAGGTGATTTCAACCGCAAGGGCTCTTCGGCCTTTTCGGGCCGGGTGGGGCAGCGGGTCGCCGCGCGCGGCGTCACCGTGGTCGATGACGGCACCATCGCTGACCGGCGCGGCTCGCTCAATATCGACGACGAGGGCAATCGAACCCAGTGCACCACCCTGATCGAGGACGGCATTCTCAAGGGCTACATGCAGGACGCCCTGAACGCGCGCCTGATGAAGGTTCGGCCCACCGGCAACGGCAGACGCGAGTCGTTCGCGCA